>CAXAVQ010000178.1:0-5766 GCA_963971985.1 uncultured bacterium | reverse complement strand
CTGTACGAGGCGTTCGCCGCTGGAGGCGAGGTGGACACGGAAGGGGTCTCGCGAGCGTTGAAGGGCTCGCCGCCGATCTCGGTGACGATGCGCGAGAGGATCGCGGCGCTGCGTCAGTGGGCGTCGGGTCGGTGCGTGCCGGCGGGGTGAACAGGCGGACAAGAATATTGGGCTGCTTCGAAATGACTGGACAGTGAAGAGGGCTTCCGTGCCCGATCAGGATTGCCACTTGAAACACATATAAATATAGACAGTCTTGTCATAACGTGAATTTCATAAGATTGTCTTGAGACATACATCGCTAAGGAAATTGATCCATGGCATCGATTGAAGATTTCATTGCACTCGACGTAGAGACGGCAAACTCAGACCTCTCAAGTATCTGCCAAATTGGTCTTGCAAAGTTCGAGAATGGGTCGCTTGCCTCGACATGGTCTTCTCTGGTGGATCCATGCGACTTTTTCTCGGCCTCGAATACTGCAGTCCATGGACTGGATGCGTCGAGCGTCAAGGACGCACCGCAGTTCCCGAAGATTCACGACGAACTATTTGATCGCTTGAAAAGTCTTCCAGTGATCATTCACGGACCATTCGATCGCTCCGCGTTACGATCAGCGTTAGGGAAGATAGGTCGTGAACTTCCAGAGATCGTGTGGGTAGATACGATCCGGGTTGCGAGGCGAGCTTGGCCGGATTGGAACGACAAGGGGTACGGTCTCGCCGTGCTTGCCCACAGGCTCGGCATTGACTTTAAACATCATGACGCGCTAGAAGACGCATGCGCTGCAGGTACGGTCATGCTTGAAGCCGTCAAGCATTCGGGTATTTCAGTCTCGGAGTGGTTTCGCCGATCTTCTCAGCCAGTTGGCGGCTCGCTTCACACTGGGCTACGTCGCAATCTGGAGGGCAATGCCGACGGTCCTCTGTTCGGAGAGACCGTCGTCTTTACCGGAGCGCTCAGTATGCCTCGCAGAGACGCGGCTTCGGCGGCTGTGAAGGCAGGATGCGCCGTTGCCACAAGTGTTACGAAAGCAACAACAATCCTTGTGATTGGAGATCAGGATGCACGCTATCTGAATGGCGAAGACAAAAGCTCAAAGCAACGAAAAGCGGAGTCTCTCATTGCCGAAGGGCAGGAGATTCGTATTCTACGAGAGTCGGATTTTCTGCAGGTAGTACATATCTAGAAGCGCTAGAGTTTATAGCCTTCGATGAGTTCAACTTATCCAATTTTGCTGCCCGTGCCGGCGGGGTGAGGGCTCAGGCGGCCTTGCGTGCGCTGCGGTGCTCGCGTCCGCGCCAGGTGTTGCACAGCTCGATGAGTTTGGCGCGGCTGACGGGCTTGGTGGCGTAGTCGGAGCAGCCGGCGTCGAGGCAGCGTTCGCGATCGCCTTCCATGGCGTGGGCGGTCAGGGCGATGATGGGGAGCGTGCAGCCCGTGGCGCGGAGTTCGGCGGTGGCCTCGTAGCCGTCGAGGACGGGCATGGACATGTCCATGAAAACGACGTCGTAGGCGCTGGGGCTGGCCTGGACGCGGTCGACGGCGAGCTGGCCGTTTTCAACAAGTTCGACGGTGGCGCCGGCTTTGGTGAGGTGGTGCGAGAGGAGTCGCTGGTTGTCGGGGCCGTCTTCGGCGTAGAGGACGCGGAGGCCGGTGAGGGGCGCGGCGTGATCGTTGGCGGTCTGCGACTGTTCGATGGGAGCGGGTGCGGTTTCGCGTTCGTCGCGGATGGCCTCGTTGGACTGGAGGGTAGGGATGCGCAGGTGGAAGGTGGAGCCCTCGCCGGGCTCGGACTGGGCCATGATGGTGCCGCCGAGGCGTTCGGCGAGGCGTGAGCAGATGGCGAGGCCGAGGCCCGTGCCGCCGTAGGTGCGGGTGGTGGAGTTGTCGGCCTGCTCGAAGGGGTTGAAGACGCGCTGGAGCTGGTCGGGGCTCATGCCGATGCCGGTGTCCTCGACGGAGAGGACGATGAAGCCCTGGCGTCCGGCTTCGTCGGTCACGGGCCCGCTGAAGCGGACGCGGATGGCGATGTGGCCGTCGTGGGTGAACTTGGCGGCGTTGCCGACGAGGTTGATGAGCACCTGGCGGATTCGGTCGGGGTCGCTGACGACGTAGTCGGGCGCGTTGTCGGGCCAGTCGATGTGCAGTTCGAGGTCTTTCTCCTCGATGCGGATGCGCATGAGCTGGTCGACCTCGTCGAGCAGGGCGCGGAGGTCGAAGCGGACGGGCTGGAAGGTCTGGCGCCCGGCCTCGATGCGCGAGAGGTCGAGGATGTCGTTGATGAGCGCGAGCAGGTGGGCGGCGTTGCGCCGGATGATGAGCAGGCCGTTGCGGGTTTCGGCGTCGGTTTCGCTTTCGAGCAGGACCTCGGAGTAGCCGAGGATGGCGTTCATGGGAGTGCGGATCTCGTGGCTCATGTTGGCCAGGAACTCGCTCTTGGCGGTGCTGGCCTGTTCGGCGCGTTGCTTGGCTTCGCGCAGGTCGCTGTTGATGACGCGGGCTCGGTCGAGGGCTTCGCCTCGCATGCGCATGCCGGCGGCGGCGCCGACGATGACGAAGTGGGCGAGCAGGACGATGCACAGGTCGGTCCGTTGCGCCGCGGTGATCTTGGAGACCCAGCGGTGGGCGGGGAAATCGACACCGAGGATGGAATGGACCTTGCCGTTCTCTCCGAACATCGGGGCGTAGGCGCTGACCCAGGTGCCCCAGCGGTCGGTGTAGATCTCGTTGGTGAAGGTGTACTCGCCGCCCATGGCGCGCTCTTCGGCTTCTTCGGCCTCACCGAAGGACTCGCCGATGTCGGTGCGGGCTTCGCGATCACCCTCGTACACGCCGTTGCGGTTGTAGTCGGTCTCGGAGTCGACGATGAGTCGGCACTCGCCGTCGATGACGCGGAAGGTGTAGATGTCGGCGATGGCGGGGTTGGTCAGGAGCCAGCGCTGCTGGGTCTCGATGAGGTCGAGGTAGACGGGGTCGTCGGGCGGGGTGTCGAGGTCGATGGAGGTGGCGCCCTTGCGTGCGAACTCATCGGCGTAGGTCGGGGCGAAGCCGACGATTTGGGCGCGGAGCTGTTCGCGGACCGCCTTCCCGCTTCGCGCGGCGAGAACGAGGCCGGTGCCGATGACGGCGATGGTGGCGAGCAGGAGCATGAAGCCGGTGGTGGTGCTTGAGCCGCGGCGTTTCATGAGGTGCCACGCGATCGCCGTCGCACTGAGGGCGGTGACGATGAACACGGCGATCTGGACGTTCTCGATCACAGTGAGACTGTTCCCGTTGCTTCCCGGTACTGTGTTACTGGGTATCCAAGGGAATCGGCGGGGTTGTGGCTTCGGGTTAGTCGTGTTCACACGAGACGCAAACCTTCACAAAGTGCCGGGATGCGCGGGGGTTCTCGGACCTCTCCGAGCGCTCGCGACGGTAGGCTTAAGGCATGGAGAACCCTGATAACGGTGTCTGGACCGGGCTGCGCGATGCGCACCTTCATCTTTTGAACCACGGCAAGGCGCTGGCGGCGGTGCAGCTCGCGGACTGCGCGAGCGTCGGCGAGGTGCTGGAATTGGTGCGCAGAGCGCACGCGGAGTTGCCGGAGCATCGGGCTGGTGCGCCGGTGTGGATCGATGCGAGGGGGCTGCGGACCGAGGGGCTGGCGGAGCGCCGGTACCCGACGCTGGCGGAACTCGACGAGGCGAGCCCGGGTCGCCCGGCGGTGCTGAAGAGTTTCGACTACCACGCGCTGATGGGGAACACGCCCGCGCTGCTGGAGGCGGGGATCGAGGCCAGCACGGTCGACCCGCCGGCGGGGGTGATCGTGCGCGACGAGTCGGGCGTGCCGACGGGGGTGCTGCTGGAGTCGGCCTGCAACGCGATGTACGACGCCCAGCCGCAGGACACGAGCGCGCAGCGCGCCGAGCAGTTGCGCCTGGCGATCGAGGACCTGCGATCGCGCGGGTTCGTCGAGGTGCACGACATGAAGGCGACGCCGCAGTTGGCGGAATTGCTGCTGGAGATGGACGACCGGGGCGAGCTCGACGGGTTCAGCATCACGATGTACGCGGTCCCCGACGAGTTCGAGCGGGTGCAGAAGGTGATGCGCTTCGGGATGCGCGAGGACACGAACAACCCGGTGCGTTTCGGCGGTCTGAAGCTGTTCATCGATGGGACGCTGAACAGCCGCACGGCGTGGATGCTCGAGCCGTTCGCCGACCCGATCCCATCGCACCCGACGGGGATCCCCAACTACACACCGGAGCAGATCGAGATGTACATGCGCCGGGCGCACCACGAGCGGTTCGACATCGCGGCCCACGCGATCGGCGACGGTGCGGTGCGTGCGCTGCTTGATGCGTACGAGGCGGTGGAGCAGCAGTTCGGCGAGGAGCCGGGCTTCACGTTGCGGATCGAGCACGCGCAGTTCATCGACGAGGCCGACCTGCCCCGGTTCGCGCGGGCGGGCAAGAAGCGCGCGGTGATCGCGAGCCTGCAGCCGTGCCACCTGCTGACGGACATGGAGGCGATCGAGCGCCTGGTGCCGCACCGGGCGTCGCGGAGTTTCCCGCTGAAGGACCTGATCGATGTCGCGGCGAGCGCGGGTCGCGACCCGGCGGAGATGATCGTGCTCGGGAGCGACAGCCCGATCGTCGAGCCGAACCCCGAAGACAACCTCCAGGCAGCGGTGTATAGGCGACGGGCCGGGATGGATGCGGACCGGGCGATCGCGCCGGAGCAGGCGATCACGCGCGAGGCGGCGCTGGAACTGCACCGGAGCCGCATAGGTCGGAGCGGGGCTTGCGGGGTGTGAGTTATAGCAAAGTTATCATGGTTTATTGATTTTCGATAAACCGGGTTAAACTTGCTATAGATCGTCAATTCCCGGCATTATAGCGCTCGTTCCGTACTCAGCGATGACCAGCGAAGTAGTACCGAGGCCAGTCGTGGCCGAACTCCTCAATGCTCGCTTCGGCAAACTCGGGCAGGAGGGATTCCAGCAGCGGCGTCGGTCCGTGGACGAACGGGTAACCCATGTCGTAGTTTCCGAGGCCGATGCCCGTGGATTCGCCGAGGAGGTAGACATTCTCGAACCAGTCTGAGACCCACAAGTCGGCATGATCATCGGGCGTGTCTCGTACTCGGAGCTTCGGAAAGAGGAAGTCCTTGTCGATCCGGATGACCGAATCGAAGTTGGACCGTTCATCGAGTGCGCACAAGTGCAATCCGTATCCGCCCATGATGCCGATGGCATCCCACTGCTCGTCGAGTACCCTTGGTTCATACTTGGCAACGATGTCGATGAGCACCGGGATCGGCATCGGCTCGCAGTCTCGTTCGTTCGGCTTCTGGTGATTTTCTATATCGAAGTACGGCGAGGTTGGATTGGTCCATTCGCCCCAGCGGTTCCTCGGCGCATCGGATCGATGCGAGTCCGTGACGAAGAGCACGTGTGAATGGTCGGCAAACTTGGCCATTCTGTGAAATCGTCTCCGTGACGGAAGGTGAGGCGGTACTTCTTCGCGAGTACTGATTATTGTAATCGGCGTGAACCAGTCCGCTCACCAATCCCTCGAACGCCAACTCCACCTCCCCGGCGCGATCGTGGTCGGGCTGGGGTCGATCCTCGGGACCGGGGCGTTCGTGTCAATCGGGATCGGGGCGGGTGTCGCCGGGCCGATGGTGATTTTGGCGTGCGCGCTGGCGGCGGTGGTGGCCACGTTCAACGGGCTGAGTTCAGCGCAGCTGGCGGCGGCTCATCCGGTGTCGGGCGGGACCTA
>CAXAVQ010000177.1:0-5770 GCA_963971985.1 uncultured bacterium | reverse complement strand
TCGCCAACCACGCCTACGCCAACGATCACGACGACCGCTTCCTGCCTGCGGCGGAGGCGATGAGCCCCGGTCAGGGTCGGCCGGAGAACCTGAATCGCTGGCACGGCACGCGCGAGTCACAAAGCCAACCGTTCACGCCAGACGGTGCACCGATCACGCCGTACCTGGATTCGGCTGGATCGAGCGAAGCGGTGCGCGTGTGCCCGACGTTCGAACCGACACTTGACGAGATCGCCTCGCGTCCGAACGAGCAGGCCGGCTTCGAGCGGTCCTGCGGCGGCTCCGGCTACAACATGGATTACGTAGGTACCGCGACAGGGCCCGTGGTCAACGGTATCCCGACCCGCAGCGACCTCGTCGGTGAGCGCCGGTCGCTGCTCAGCGCCCCCACTCGCACGGTCGCGTTCGCCGACGCCGCGTTCGCCGCGGGGTCGATCATCGAGTACTCGTTCGTGCACGCCCGCATTCGTTCGGATTACCCGGACTACCGTTGGGACCCGAGCATCCACTTCCGGCAGGTCGGCGATCGCGCCAACGTGGTGTGGCTCGACGGCCACACCACGCAGGAGGAGCGAACGTTCACCTGGTCCAGCGGACTGTACGCGTCCGACCCGGCGGATTTCGGCATAGGGTGGTTCGGAGATCACGACGACAACCGACTGTTCGGTGCTCGATAAGACCTTCCCGCACAGACGCTACACGGTTCCCCTCAGCCGGCCCGAATGGCGGTGGTAACCAAAGCGATCTGGCCGACAATACCGAACGGGCACAATTCCCGGGGTCCGCGCGAAAGACGAATCATGGCTGTTGACCGATGTGTATGCCACGATGTTCCCTTCGAGGAACTCGTCAGACTCAACCGCGAGGAGGGTCTGGAACTCGAGCAGCTCATGGACCGGACCGGCTGCTGCACCGGCTGCACCAGTTGCGAGCCCTACGTGAAGATCGCGCTGGCCACCGGCGAGACCGATCTCCCCGTGATGAACGGCCGAGAGCTGCACGAGGCGCTCAAGGATGCCGAATCGCGGTCCGGCTCGACTGACACCTGAGCCGGCTTCCGCTACGCTGTCGCGCATGAGCGGAAACACCGAACAATCCACTCCGGCCGGTCTCACCGTCGCCGATCTGCAGCGCCTCATCCGCGAGCGGTACCACGACACCGACTCCGCCCGTGGCACGCCGGGCACGTTCATGTGGCTCATGGAGGAAATCGGCGAGCTCGCCACCTCACTGCACGAGTGTGCTCCCGATCAATCCCCAACCCCCGAGCAGCGCGCCAACCTCGAAGAGGAGTTCGCCGACGTCCTCGCCTGGCTTGTGACGCTCGCCAACATCAACGGCGTCGACCTCAACAAGGCCCTGACCAAGTACACCGAACCGGGCCGGGTTGAAGGCGTAAAACACTGAGTCACCGACCATGAATCGCATCGAGTCCATCTTCAGTTCAAGCCGCGAATCGGGGCGGAAGCTCCTGATGCCCTTCGTCTGCGGCGGCTCGCCCTCACTGGACGACATGCGCGAGACGCTCCCGGCTCTGGCCGAGGCCGGTGCCTCGATCATCGAGGTCGGCATCCCGTTCAGCGACCCGATCGCCGACGGGCCGGTGATCGCGGAGGCGATGCACAAGGCACTGGAAGCCGGTGTGACCCCCAAAGCCGTCATCGACGCCGTCGCCTCGGTGCGTTCGTCGCTGTCCGCCGGTGTGGTCGCGATGACCAGCGTCTCGATCGTCGAGCGCGTGGGTCGCGACCGCTTCGTCGGAATGCTTGCCGATGCCGGGTTCGACGGCGTGATTTTCCCCGATGCCCCGCTGGAAGAGGCCGGGCCACTCGCTCACGCCGCGACCGGACGAGGCCTGACCGCGAGCCTGTTGGTCGCCCCGACCACGCCCATCGACCGGGCGAAACAGATCTGCGACGGGTGCACTGGCTTTGTCTACGTCCTCGCCCGGGCGGGCATCACCGGCGAAGGGGGCGGCGGGCCGACGAAGGCGATCCGCGAGCGGATCGAGGCCCTGAGATCGGTCACCCACCTGCCGCTGGCGGTTGGGTTCGGCATCTCATCGCCCGAGCACGTGCGAACGGTGGTGTCGCCGGATGCGGGCGATGCCGACGCCGCGATCGTCGGAACGGCCTTGGTTCGACGGATGACCGATGCCGGCTCGGGGAAGGCAGCGCAGGCTGCCGGCGAGTTCTGTCGTGAACTGGCAAGCGGGCTGACCTGAGCCGCATCTGAACCCCGATCGCCAAACCCTCGCACATTATTTCCCTTTCATGCAAGGGTAAACCGTTTTAGTAGACTATTGCCTACCGTGGACCGGCGAGTACCCGAGACCATCTCGCCCCCGGCGGCGGCAGTCGGGGCTGGATCTCGTAAGCCATCCGCGGCCCTCCTTCTGTGGCGCCAAAGTGCGCTGAGGAAACCGTGAGTGATATGAGCAGCCGGATCGAAACGATCCAGGCCGTGGCAGGGTTCCATGAAATCAAACCCGTCCCGGCGAAGTCCTACGACCAGATCGGAGAGGGATACGGGCGAGACGCCTTCGGCATCCGCACGATGCGCGAGCGTCTGCCCAAGGACGTGTTCAAGAGCGTGATGCGCACCATCGAGCTCGGCGAACGCCTCGACCCCTCCATCGCCAACACCGTCGCCAACGCCATGAAAGACTGGGCGATCGAGCGCGGCGCAACACACTACACACACTGGTTCCACCCGCTCACCGGAGCGACCGCCGAGAAGCACGACAGCTTCCTGAGCCCCGACGGCCAGGGCGGCTCGCTGGCAGAGTTCAGCGGCAACCAGCTCATCCAGGGCGAACCCGACGCCTCCAGCTTCCCGTCCGGCGGCGTGCGCCAGACCTTCGAAGCGCGCGGCTACACCGCGTGGGACGCGACCAGCCCCGTCTTCATCAGTCGCGGCACTGAGTCCGCGACCCTCTGCATCCCGACCGTCTTCGTCTCGTACACCGGCGAAGCGCTCGACAAGAAGACCCCGCTGCTCCGCTCGATCGACGCGGTCAGCAGCCAGGCGATGCGCATCCTCCGCCTCTTCGGCACTAACGAAGGGGTGAGCCGCGTCTTCGCGACCTGCGGCCCCGAGCAGGAATACTTCCTGATCGACCGGCGCTACTACCTGTCACGCCCCGACCTGCTCATGTGCGGACGCACGCTCTTTGGCGCCGCGTCCCAGAAGCATCAGCAGCTCGACGACCACTACTTCGGCTCCATCCCCGACCGGGTGCAGAGCTTCATGGTCGAAGCCGAATCCCGCCTGCACGCGCTCGGTGTCCCGGTGAAGACCCGTCACAACGAGGTCGCGCCAGCGCAGTACGAGCTGGCTCCCGAGTTCGAGACCGCCAATACCGCGGTCAATCACCAGCAGATGACCATGCAGATCTTGCAGACGAGCGCCCCAAAGCTCGGCCTGCAGTGCCTCATGCACGAGAAGCCGTTCGCCGGTGTCAACGGATCGGGCAAGCACGTGAACTGGTCGCTCTCGACCAACACGGGCACGAACCTGCTCGACCCACGCGACGACACGCACACCAACATGCAGTTCCTGGTCGTGCTCGCCGCGGTCATCCGAGCCGTCGATCTGCACGCGGACCTCCTCCGCGCATCGATCGCCTCGGCGTCCAACGACCACCGCCTCGGAGCCAACGAAGCACCGCCGGCGATCATCTCGATCTTCCTTGGCGACATGCTCACCGACATCGTGCACCAGATCGAGAAGGGCAGCGCGACCAGCACCAAGAAGGGGTCCGACATGGACCTCGGCGCTCGCACGCTGCCGCAGATCCCGCGCCACTCCGGCGACCGCAACCGCACGAGCCCGTTCGCCTTTACCGGCAACAAGTTCGAGTTCCGAGCGGTCGGGTCCAACTCGTCCATCGCCTGGCCGAACGCGATCATCAACACGATCGTCGCGGAGTCGCTCGACGACCTCGCCAGCGAGCTGGAGAAAGCCGTCGGCGCGAACCCGACCGAGGCCAAGCTCAAGGCCGCAGTCAAGAAACTGCTCAAGCAGGTCATCAAGGACCACAAGCGTGTCCTCTTCGACGGCGACAACTACGCTCAGGAATGGCACGAGGAAGCCGAGAAACGAGGCCTGCCCAACTTCAAGGACACCGTCGATGCACTCGACGCCCTCAAGACGAAGAAGGCCAAGGACGTCTTCAAGAAGTACGGCGTACTCAACCCCGTCGAGCTCGAGGCCCGCTACGAAACCTACATCGAGCAGTACGCGACCAAGCTCCGCATCGAAGCCGACACCATGGTCTCGATCGCCTCGAACATGATCCTTCCGGCAGCCGTTCGCTACCAGGGCCAGCTCGCGACAACGGTCGCACAAACCACCGCGGCAGACGTCGGTTGCGAGGAACTCCGTGCTTCGCTCGAAGAACTCGCGGATCTCGTCTGCTCGCTGCGTGCGAACTGCTCGAAGCTGCATCAGCTGGTCGAGGAGCAGCGCACCCTGGAAGGGTACGACGCCGCGAAATACCTCCGCGACAACGTCATCCCCGCGATGACCGACCTCCGCGCCGTGGCCGACACGCTCGAGAACATCGTCGCCGACGACCTCTGGCCACTTCCCAAGTACCGCGAAATGCTGTTCATCAAGTAACGGCATTCGCCAAAAACGAAAAGCGCGGCCCCCAAGCCGCGCTCCTCAAGTGCCGCTCTCGCGGCACTTTTTCGTTTTGCTCACGAGCGCCGATCAGGCCGCCACGGCCTGCTCAAGCTTCTCGAGTTCCTCACCGCGGAACAGGTTGCCCAGTTCGAGGAGGATCAGCAGGCGATCGGGCAGCTTGCCCACGCCCTGCACGTAATCCGAATCCAGCGAAGCGACCATCGCGGGGGCCGGCTCAACGATGCCCGAATCGATCCGGAGCACCTCGTTCACGCGATCAACGGTGAAGCCGATGACGCGCCCGCTGACCTCGACGACGATGATGCGGTTATCGCCGTTGCGCTCGGCGCGTTCCATGCCGAACCGCTGACGCAGATCGACCACCGGGATGATCTTGCCCCGGAGGTTGATCACGCCCTCGACGAAGCGGGGCGACTGCGGCACGCGGGTGATCTCCATCATCCGGTTGATTTCCTGAACCGACAGGATCGGGATCGCGAACTCCTCAGAGCCCACTTCGAAGGTCACGAGCTGCAGGAGCTCGTCGTCGGTCATCGCCTCGGTCGCCGCGACGCCCTCGACCTGCGACGAGCCCACGCCGTCGCGATCCACCGATTCCGCTACCTGGCCATTCGCCATTGCTGTGCTCCCGCCGTGCCGGCCCATGAGTTCACGTTTCGGACCGATGCCGGTCCACAAACCACATCGGAACGCCCTCCAACCAACTTCAACGGTGTCGCGCCCCGTCTTCGCGATTTCCCCGAGCGGAGCGCGTATCGGACCTTGGAACAGGCCGAATCCCCCCGCTCCCGGTACCATGCGACCTCCGGCCCCGTAGCTCAGCGGTTAGAGCAGACGACTCATAATCGTTTGGTCCTCGGTTCGAATCCGAGCGGGGCTATTGAGCACTACCCGCCCGCGCTCAGCGCTCGCACGTCATGCCGAACGCACCGAGCACCGCGTTCAGGTCGGCAAGATCGACCTGCCCAGACGCGTCGATATCGCCCCCGCTGCCGATCGGCACGGTTTGGCCAAAGACGCCGAGCACGGCATTGAGGTCGGCGAGATCGACGGTCCCGCTCCCGTCCGCATCGGCGCGGCATTCGACCCGCGCTTCCGGCGGGTCGAACGCCTGCGTGCT
>CAXAVQ010000176.1:0-5872 GCA_963971985.1 uncultured bacterium | reverse complement strand
CCCAGCGAGATGACGCCGTCGACATCATCGAAATCCACCGGCACACCGTCGCCCTGGTCGAGGCGACGGGTATCCAGCTTGAAGGCGTGGTCGCGCAGGGTCATCCCGAGGCGACCGGGCTTGTTCTTGGCATCGTGTTGAAAAACGATAATCGGCATGGCGACCAGTGTAGCAGTCGCTCATTCACCCGGCAGCGGCCTCCGGCTCAGTCTCCAGCACCGCCTCAAGAGCGTTCGCGAAGGCCTGCAGCTCCGGCGCCTCACGCGTCACTGGCAGTGCCAGTCGCCCCCCGGCCTTCGCGACGATGAACAGGAACGACCGCCCGTTCGCCAGCGCGACCTCGAAACCATCGATCCCCTCCCGTGGCCACTCGCGCTGAACGCTCCCCACCGGTGCATCCGTCCAGAACCGGATCGTCTCCTCGCCGACCTCGAAGTGATGGCTCCGCGTCGCCAGGACGAACGACACCAGCGAGAGGCCGAATCCGATCAGCCCGCTCACCACCGCCGCGATCGCCACGACCCAGCCCGGCACCGTCCCACCCACGAACAGCACGAACGCCGGTCCGACGATCAGCCACGGCAGCGCCAGGGCCAAAAGCAGCACCGTCCGCGCCGGTCCGGCGAAACCCGTCCGCTCCAGCGTGACCACGACCACATCGTCGATCCGATCGACCTGTACCCGGTCCTCCGGCTTCACCCGCGCGTCCTCACCCGTTCCGAGTGCATCATCGCGATCGTCGCGTCGTGCCCGTCGAAGTAGTCCTGGCGAAACCGGACCCGCGGCGTCAGCGTCAGCGCCCGATCCAGCATGCTCGCCGGGTCGAACCGCTTCGCCGGAGCCGGGTTGATCGCGTGACGCTCGTGGTTGCGCGACGAGAGGAAGTTAAACACCACCCCCTCGCGGGCATGCCGAAACGCCTCCTTCGCCACCCCGAACGCGTGCTCCGGCTCGAACGTGTTCAGCGAGCCCGAGAACACCACCAGGTCGACCCCATCACTCCTGGCCAGGCGCTCAAAGCACTCCGTGTCCGAAGCGAAATCGACAGTCTCAAAGCGGGCCTCCGGCAACCCGCGCGCCGCGCCGGCCCGAACCATGTCGACGATCACCCGCCCCGTCAGGTCCGCCATCTCCGCGATCACCGCGAACCGACCGACCTGCTTCTCCTTGCTCGCCCACAGCGTCGCCTCGAACGTGGCCCCGTGCGCACGAACCGCGTCCGCGTAGGGAGCGAGATAATCCGGCGATCCGCCAGCAGAAGCGTCTTCGGGAGTTCCGGGCATCGCCCGATGGTAGCCGCACGCCCCCGACCCGGTCAGCGTGATTCCCTATCATCCCATCATGAGCGTCAGCGTCATCATCCCGGCCGCCGGAGCGTCCACCCGTTTCGGCCAGCAGAACAAGCTCGATCAGGACCTCGGCGGACGCTCCGTCCTCCAGCGGACCGTCGAACTCTTCGCCAACCACCCGCGCGTCGACCAGATCGTCGTCGCCGGCCCGAGCGTTCGAAGACTTCAAACTCCGCTACGCGGACCGCCTCGGCCTGCTCGGCTGCGTCGTTTGCCCCGGCGGCACCGAGCACCGCTGGCAGACCGTGAAAGCCGCCCTCGCCGAAGTGCCCGATTCCGCGCAGGTCATCGCCGTCCACGACGCCGCCCGCCCCTGCACCCCGACAGCGCTCATCGACCGCCTGTTCGCCGCCGTCATCGACCACGACCACCCCGCCGTGATCCCCGGTGCCCCGCTGACCGACACCATCAAGGAGGTCTCGGCCGAGGCCGCAGCCGAAACGCCCGACGATCCGCTCGACGCCATCCTCGGCTCCTCCGGCAAGGCCGACCTCGACGCTCGCGCCGTCGAGCGCACCCTCGACCGCACCCGACTCGTCGCCGTCCAGACCCCGCAGGTCTTCCGGGCCAAACTGCTCCGCCGCGCCTACGACCAGCCCGACCTCACCAGCACCGACGACGCCGGCCTCGTCGAGAGACTCGGCGAGCCGGTCCTCGTCCTCGAAGCCGACCCCTCCAACATCAAGATCACCCACCCGCGAGACCTCGACCTCGCCCGCCTCGTCCTCGGCCTGAAGCAGGCCGAAGACGCCCGGCGGGCCGCCCACCAGCGATTCTGAGCCGACCCGCCGAGCCGGCTACAATCGCGCCACTCCCTCTCGAACCCGGAACCAGGACCGATTTCATGGACAAGCACCGCCTCGGCGCCTCGAACCTGCACGTCTCCGCCCTCGGACTCGGCTGCATGGGCATGTCCGACTTCTACGGCGAGCCCGACGACCTCGAATCAATGGCCACCATCGACGAGGCAATCGATCAGGGCATCAACTTCTTCGATACCGCCGACGTCTACGGCCTCGGGGCCAACGAACAGCTCCTCGCCGACGGCCTCACCGCCGTCGAACGTGAGGACATCATCATCGCCACGAAGTTCGGCCTCGTCCGCTCCGCCGACGGGGACTGGATGGGCGTCGACGGCTCGCCCCAGTACTGCAAGCGCCAGTGCGAGGAGTCGCTGCACCGCCTCAGCACCGAGTACATCGACCTCTACTACCTGCACCGCGTCGACCCCGATACGCCCATCGAAGACACCGTCGGCGCGATGGCCCGCCTGGTCGAGCAGGGCAAGGTCAAGGCCATCGGCCTCTCGGAGGCCTCACCCGACACCATCCGTCGCGCCCACGCCGTCCACCCCATCAGTGCCGTCCAGAGCGAGTACTCCCTCTGGACCCGCGACATGGAACAGGTAGTCATCCCGACCTGCGCCGAGCTGGGCATCACCTTCGTGCCCTACTCCCCCCTCGGCCGCGGCATGCTCACCGGCACCCTCACCTCCGCCGACCAGTTCCCAGAGCACGACTACCGGCGCAAGACCCCCCGCTTCCAAGACGAGAACTTCGACGCCAACCGACGCATCGCCCAGCAGGTCGTCGAACTCGCGCAGTCTAAGGGCTGCACCCCGGCCCAACTCGCCCTCGCTTGGGTCCTCAAGCAGAACGACCGCTTCGGCAAGGGAGCAGCCGACGGCTTCGCCATCGTGCCCATCCCCGGCACCAAGAAGCGCCGCCACCTCATCGACAACGTCGGCGCCCTCGACGTCACCCTCTCCGACGACGACCTCAGCACCATCGAGTCAGCCTTCCCCGTCGATTCCCCCGCCGCGGGCACCCGCTACCCCGAGTTCCGCATGGGAGAGCTCAACCGATGATCCGCCGAGCCCTCCCCATCGCGACCGTGCTCGCCTGCTCGATCGTGCTGACCGGCTGCGCCTCGAGCAGCGTCAGCGATCTCCCGCCGCGACCGGCCCTCATCAACCACCCGGTGTTCTTCACCCTCAAGAACCCGGATCAGGCCGAGGAACTCATCGCCGACTGCAACGAGCACCTCGCCAGCATCCCTGGCATCGTGAGTTACTACTGCGGACGCCACTTCGAAACCGGACGCGCCACGGTCAACTCGGACTACACCGTCGGCCTGTTCGTCGGCTTTGACTCCGCCGAGGACTACGAGGCCTACGTCACCCACCCCGACCACGTCTGGCTCGTCCAGAAGTGGCGCCCGCGCACAGAGATCCTTCGCGTGCACGACATCCTCGACGAGAGCCGCTGAACCGCGTTCTGGCACCCGCGCACGAAAAAGCCGGGCAGTCTCGCCCGGCTTATCCATTGCGCTGAGCGTGCTCAGTCGGCCTTGTCGAGGTGCACGTCCATCTGCGGGAACGGGATACCGATCTTCGCATCGTCCAAGTGCTTCTTAACCAGACGCGTGAGTTCATCGCGAGCAGGCCAGAAGTCCGCCGACGCCACCCACACCCGCACCGACCAGCCGATCGACGAATCGCCGAGCTCCTGCAGCACGATCGCCACATCCTTGTCGGCCAGCTTCTGCGGCAGACTCTCCGCCGCACTCTTCAGCACCGCGCGAACCTCGTCGAGATCCGCTCCGTAGTCCGTGCCGACCGCCACATCGCACCGTCGCGTCTCGTGGAAGCTGACGTTCTCGATCGTCGTCCCGAACACCTCGCCGTTGGGCACGATCAGGCGACGGTTGTCCGGCGTGTCGAGGATCGTCGCGAACAGCTGAATCTCCTGCACCGTCCCGGCGGTGCCCGCGGCGTTGATGTAGTCACCGACCTTGAACGGACGGAAGATCAGCAGCATCACGCCCGAGGCGAAGTTGCCCAAACTGCCCTGCAGCGCCAGACCGATCGCCAAGCCAGCCGCGGCGATCAGCGCCGCGAAGCTCGCCGTCGGGATGCCAACGACGCCGATCGCCGTGATCACACCCAGCGCCAGGATTGCCCAGCGTGCGAGGTTTGAAAAGAAGAACGCCAGCGTCGTATCGACCCGCTTCGCCTTCTCGCCTCGGTTCCGGACGATTCGGGCGACCCAGCCGGCGATGATCCAGGCGATGAGCAGGATCAGCACAACCTTGCCGATGCTGATCGCCAGTTGAATGCCGTAGGCCGTGAGCGCCTCCGGATCGGTCAGGTCGGGAAGGTTGCCAAGCGCGGCCCCGTCGCCACCGTTCGCTCCGCCTTCGCCCGCCCCATTCGCACCAGTCTCAGCCGCCTGCGCAGCGTCGCTCGCCGACGCCTCGGCGTCCTGATTCTCTTGCCAGAACATGATCCGTCCTCCTGAAGTGCGCGAGTACCCCCGCTGGTTCAGACCGGACCATACCACAGCCAAAGCCGGGAGTTCCAGACCCAAAGATCATCTCGGCAAGGACTTAGCAAAATCCCTAATCGCCCGATCCCGCCTCAGTCGGTCGGGATGTCATCGCTGGTCACGATCTCGCGGAACCGCTTGCGCAGCTTCTTCGTGACCTCGCCCTCGCCGTCGGACACCTGCGTGTACGTGTACGCGCTCGGGCCCTCGCCCGACCCGGTCTTCTGGCCGACCTGCGTCACCGCGATGATCTCCGCAGCCGATCCGGTCAGGAAGATCTCGTCGGCGTCGAGCACGTCCTCGAGCTTCAGCTTCTTCTCGGTCAGCTTCAGGCCGCAGTCCGGCACCAGACGGTCGATCACGAACTGGCGGGTGATGCCGTCGAGCATGCCCACCGGAACCGGGCTGGTGAACAGTTCGCCGTTCTTGATGATGAACAGGTTGTCGCCCGTGCACTCGCCGACGTATCCGTCGGTGGAGAGCATGATGGCCTCGAGCACCGTCTCGGTGATCGGCGCGTTCTCCGGCGTCGCGTCCATCGCCTCGACCTTGGCGAGGATGTTGTTCAGGTAGTTGAGGCTCTTCAGGCGCGGATCGAGGCACTCGGTCGGTGTGCGCGGGCGCTGCGCCACGATCACCTTCATGCCGCTCTCGTAGAGTTCCTGCGGGTACAGCGAGATCGTGTCCGCGATGCACACCACCGCCGGACGCTGGCACTGGAACGGGTTCAGACCCAGCGTGCCCGCGCCGCGGCTGAAGATCAGGCGGATGTACCCGTCCTTGATCTCGTTCTCCTCGACGCACCGCTCCATGATCTGGCGCATCTCGTCCTTGGTGTACGGGAAGCCCTTGCCGTGGCGCCCGAGCCGGTCCGACGTGCCGCCGCCCTGACGGAACATGTGGATCGCCTCGGCGTTCCGGTAGATCCGGTCCAGGTGGGCCTGGCACTTGAAGATCACGCCGTTGTAGACCCGGATGCCCTCGAACACCCCGTCGCCGTACAGGTAGCCGTGGTCGAACACGCTGACCTTCGCCTCGGACTGCGGCAGCAACTCGCCATCGATCCACACCAGACGCTCTTTCTTGGCAGAGGCGGGTACGGCGGGCTGGCTGACGGGCTGCTGAGACGAGACAGAGGTCATCGAATGCTCCTTCGTTCGTGGCTTCTGTGAACAGATCATGCCCCGCGAGAGGAGC
>CAXAVQ010000175.1:0-5922 GCA_963971985.1 uncultured bacterium | reverse complement strand
GGCCCGGGCCGGCGAGCACGGACGCGGCTTCGCGGTGGTCGCCGATGAGGTCCGGAAACTCGCCGACCGGACGACGAAGGCCACCGAGGAGATCTCCGAGTCGATCCGCGAGATCCAGACCGAGACCGCAAACGCGGTGCAGCGCATGAACACCGGCACCGAGCAGGTGAACGAGGGTGTGGAGCGTGCGACGCAGGCCGGCCAGAGCCTGGAGCAGATCGTGTCGAGCGCGCGTTCGGTGTCGAGCGTGATCTCCGAGATCGCCGCGGCGACCGAGCAGCAGGCGGCAACGAGCGAGGAGATCAGCCGGAACATCGAGGGGATCAACGCGGTCACGCAGGAAACGGTGCAGGGCGCGGGCCAGGCGGCGAGCGCTTCCGTGCAGTTGTCCGGGCGTGCCGAAGAGCTGCGTGCTCTGGTGAGCCGGTTCAAGGTCTGAGCGGGACGAGGCGAATGAAGAGGCGGGGGTGGCCGAGGCGCTGCCCCCCTTTTCGGTGTCCGAGTGATGTGCAATGGCTGATTCTGCCTCGAGAGTCGCGAGTTTGAGCGGGTCGGAGTGCATTGCTCCGGGAAACCGACCGATGTGTGAATGCCCACTCTTGTGTGCGAGAGAAGCGGATTGGAGACCTCGATGAAGACGGCAGTTGTGAAAATGTCGGACAAGGAGTTCGATGATCTGCGCAAGATCATTTACACACGCTCCGGCATCCACTTCCAGGACACCAAGCGCTACGTCCTTGAGAGCCGGCTGTCTCGTCGTCTCGAGGAGCTCGAGCTCGACGATTTCGGTCAGTACATCCAGTTCCTGACGATGGGGCCGTACCAGTCGGACGAGTTCCAGGAGATGTTCAACCGGATCACGATCAACGAGACCAGTTTTTTCCGGAACCAGCCTCAACTCGATGTGTTCGAGGGGCACGTGCTCTCGAAGTTGATCCAGGCCCGCGCGACCACGAAGCGTCTGCGGATCTGGTCGGCGGCGTGCTCGACGGGCGAGGAGCCGTACACGCTGGCGATGATGGTCCACCGGACGCTGGGAGTGCGACTCGCCGACTGGCGGGTCGAGATCCTGGGCACGGACATCTCGGAGAAGGCCCTGACCGCCGCGGCTGACGCGAAGTACACGTCGTTCAGCTTCCGTTCGGTCGAGCCGACGCTGATCAAGCGGTACTTCAAGGAGGAGAGCGGTTCGTTCATCCTCGACCCGATCATCAAGAGCATGGTGAACTTCGAGATCCACAACCTCAAGGACACGCTGAAGGCCAAGCGCCACGGCGTCTGGGATGTGATCTTCTGCCGCAACGTGATGATTTACTTTGACGACGAGATGAAGACGTCGTGCATCCGCCTGTTCCACGAGCAGCTGGCCGACGACGGCACGCTGTTCATCGGGCACAGCGAGACGATCCGGAACACCGGGGTCAATTTCGTTCCGCTCAATATTCCTCAGGCGTTTGCCTACACCAAGGGCTGATCCACCGGGATCGCACGGAGGCCACACGGCGATGTCATTTGGAGACATGGACCAATCTCTGATCTCCGACTTCCTCATGGAGTCGAACGAGCTTGTCGAGCAGCTCGATGCCGACCTCGTCGAACTCGAGGACGACCCGGACCCGAAAGAGCGTCTGGACGCGATCTTCCGTGCGCTGCACACGATCAAGGGCGCCGCGAGCTTCCTGAACATGCCGGGCGTGACGACCTTCTCGCACGCTGCGGAGGATGCGCTCAACAAGCTTCGCAAGGGCGAGGCGCCGGTCACCGAGTCGGTGATCGATGCGCTGCTGCAGAGCGTGGATGTGCTTCGATCGCAGCTCTCGGAGGTCGCGGCGGGTGTTTCGCCGTCGCACGGCCCGGAGCCGCTGATCGAGATTCTGCACGCGATCGCGGCGGGGGCGTCGAGCGAGGCGGGTTCCGCGGAAGAACCGGTCGAAGCGTCGAGTGAGTCGGCGAGTCACGAGGTGCCGTTCGGTGGCACGGGCGTGCGGGCCGAGTTCTCTTCGGAGAAGGTCGATGTGCTGCCGTTCATGGTGACCGACCTCGAAGAATCGACGGCGTCGCTGGCGGAGATCATCGAGCAGATGGCCGACCAGGAGCGGCGCGTCGAGGTGGCGAGCCGGATGTCTGACATTGCCGAATCGATGCACGCGACCGCGGACTACTTCGACCTGGAACTGCTCAAGCGGCTGATCGCGCTGGTGGCCTTGACCGCCGAGGCGCTGCCTTCGGTGGATTCGGATCGCATCGGTGCGCTGACGGCGCGTGTGAGCGCGGTGCGCGAACTGATCGACGCTTCGGCGTCCTGCCTTGGTGATGGGTTCATCGCGTCGTGGGACATCGACACGCTCGAATCGCGGATCCGCGCGATTCTTGAGGCGGAAGCGACGGACCCGGATTGGACGATCGAAGGCGACGGTTCTCTCGTGGCGACTCTGGTCCACGACGGCGTGATCGACGGCGACGTGGCGACCGTTGGGGACGCTGCGGGTGATCCCGTCGCGCCGGCATCGCCAGCTCCGAAGACGGGTGCGGAGCCGGAAGCGGCGAGTGCTGAAGCCGGACGGGGCGCGAGCGCCGTCGAGCAGACCATCCGCGTGGAAGTGAGCCGGCTGGAGCACCTGCTGAACCTCGTCGGTGAGATGGTGCTTACGAAGAACCAGGTGCTCGGCCTGACTCGGCAGTTGCAGGGGCAGAACGTGCCTCAGGACTTCGTCGAGTCGGCTTCGAGCATCTCGAGCGACCTCGACCGCCTGACGGCGGAGCTGCAGGTGGGCGTGTTGCGCACGCGCATGCAGCCGCTGCACAAGCTGTTCGGTCGGTATCCCCGAATCATCCGCGATCTGGCCAAGAAGACCGGCAAGCGGGTCGACCTGCAGATCGTCGGCGGCGACACCGAGGTGGACAAGTCCGTGCTGGAACTGCTCGGCGATCCGCTGGTGCACATGCTGCGGAACAGCGTGGACCACGGGATCGAGAGCCCGGAAGATCGGAAGGCGGCCGGCAAGAAGGAAGTCGGCACGATTGTCCTCTCGGCGGAACACCAGGGCGGGCACGTCCGGGTGGCGATCGATGACGACGGCAAGGGCATGTCCCGCGAGGTGATTGCCGGGAAAGCGATCGAGAAAGGTATTGCGTCCGAAGAGCAAGTCGCGCAGATGAGCGATGAGGAAGTCTTCAAGTTCATCTTCGCGGCCGGCTTCTCCACGGCGGCGCAGGTCAGTGACCTCTCGGGTCGGGGTGTGGGTATGGACGTGGTCCGCACAAACGTCTCGAAACTCGCCGGCGACATCCACGTTCGTTCGAAGGCGGGCGAGGGGACGAGCATCGACATCATGATCCCGCTGACGGTGGCGATCATGCCGGCGATGATGGTCGGGATCGGCCGGCACGACTACGCGATCCCGCTGAGCTCGGTGACGGAGATCGTGCGTTACGAACCGAAGACGACGCACTCCGTGGCGGGGCGCGAGGTCATGCGTCTGCGCGATGCGGTGCTGCCGCTGCTGGATATGCGGACCCGGCTGGGCGAGACCGGTGGGACCGAGAACGAAGGTTTCAGCGTGGTTATCTCGGTCGGGCAGGAGAGCATGGGCCTGATTGTCGATCGTCTGGTTGGACAACAGGAGGTGGTGATCAAGCCACTCGACGATGAATACACGAGCGGGGGGCCGTTCAGCGGAGCGACGATCCGCGAGAACGGTGACGTCAGCCTGATCCTGGACGTGGTCAAGCTGATGCGATCGATGGAAACAGGGCAGTATGCCGCGGTCTGATTCTTAGCCACGAAGGAACTCGCAATGGACCCGAACAACCTTCTCCCGTTTATCAAGTCGACGAAGAACATCTTCGAGACGATGCTGCAGATGGGCATCGAGATCGGTGAGCCGGCGGTCAAGGCCGACCGCGCTCCGAGCCACGACGTCTCGGGCATCATCGGTTTCAACGGCGATGTGGGCGGGAGCGTGGTGCTTTCGTTCCCCTTCGCGACGGCTCAGCGGATCGTGTCGGTGTTCACCGGCATGGAGGTTGAGGAGGACGCGACGGACGACATCGCCGACGCGGTGGGGGAACTCGTGAACATGATCGCCGGGGGTGCGAAGGCGCAGTTCTCGGGCAAGAAGGTCAGCATCACGTGCCCGTCCGTGGTGGTCGGTCGCGACCACACCGTGCAGAACGCGAAAGACGCGGTCTGCGTGTTGATCCCATGCGACTGTGACTGCGGGAACTTCACCGTAGAAGTCGCCATCAAGTCAAGCCCCGTCGGTGCTTCTGCCGACGGATCCGCGCAGCAGGTTGCCTGAATCAGGGGTGGCGCACACGCGCTCGGACCTAAGGAGTAAGTCATGAAAATCCTCCTCGTTGATGACTCGAAGACGATGCGGAACATCCAGAAGGGCATCCTGAACCAGATGGGCTACACCGAGATCGAAGAGGCCTGCGACGGCCTCGACGCGCTCAGCAAGGTGGGCGGGTTCAAGCCGGACCTGATGCTCGTCGACTGGAACATGCCGAACATGGACGGGCTGACGTTCGTGAAGGAGTACCGCGCCAAGGGGCCGAAGATCCCGATCCTCATGGTGACGACCGAGGCCGAGAAGAGCCGCGTCATCGAGGCGATCAAGGCCGGCGTGAACAACTACGTCGTGAAGCCCTTCACCCCGGATGTGCTGCAGCAGCGCATCCAGGAGACGCTTTCGAAAACCAGCGCTGCGGCGTAAGCCGACCACGCCGGTCGGCCACGGTGAACAGTCATGGCCCAGAGGGAGTGCTACAAGCCGGTTCGCTTGCTGGTTGCCAAGGATGGCTCCTCGGCTGATCTTCTGATCCCGGCCGAGGCGAACCCGCAGGAAACGACCTACGAGTGGTGCCTGCAGATGCTCCACGAGGCGAGCGTCGTGGTCACCTCGGCGGTCACGGACCGGGTGCGCGCGGTGCTCGATGCGTATTCACCAGGCACGGAGGTGCGCGAGTGCGTGGCAACGGGCACGCCCGTGCAGCACGGCGCCGACGGGTACATCGAATGGTTCGAGGGCTACGCGCCCCAGGCGGCCAAGCCCGGCGCTTCGGACGAGGCCACGGACGATGGCGACTCGGGTGAGGAGCAGGCCGTCTGCTTCTACAGCCAGTCCGCGTTCATCATGGTGAAGGCCGGGGAGCACATCGGGCGGGTTGTGCCGCCGACGGACGGCACCGACGGCACCGATGTCCGCGGCGTGAACATCGCGGCACGCGCCGGCAAGCCGGTGAAGGTGCGCTGCGATGAGAGCGTTGGGATGAGCGGCGACGGGACCATGACCGCCCAGGTCGACGGTGTGCTGAGCCGGTCGCGCGAGAAGATCGCGGTCCGCCAGTACTTGGAGATCCCGAGCTACGTCGACTTCTCGACGGGCAACGTGGACTTCGAGGGTGATGTGAAGGTGCTCAAGGGCGTCCGCGATATCTTCGAGGTGAAAGCCACCGGCAACATCGAGATCGGTGCTCTGATAGAGGCTTCGACGATCGATGCCGGCGGCAGCGTGTTCGCGCGGGGCGGGATGGCCGGGCGCGAACGAGGGGTGTGCCGGGCCAACGGGGACCTTGCGATCCGGTACCTCGACTCGACGGACGTGACGGTCGGGGGCACGCTGCGGTTCGAGCGCGAGATGATCAACTGCACGGCGACCGTGCGTGGCGGGATCGAGTCGCCGGGCGGCGCGATCATCGGTGGGGATGTGACGGTCGTGGGGAAGGTCGTTGTGGCGGCTCTGGGGAGCAACTCGCAGGTCCCGACGAAACTGAACATCGGCGGCGTGCCGACGCTTGAGTCCAAGCTCGAGATGCTTGAGAAGCTGATCGAGGCGCTCGACACGAAGCAGGAGAAGATGGAGAAGGAGCTGAAGAAGCTCACCGAGCTCGTCGGCGTGATGCAGGCGAGCTCCATCG
>CAXAVQ010000174.1:0-6015 GCA_963971985.1 uncultured bacterium | reverse complement strand
TGGAGCTCGAGCGCCAGCGCGGCATCTCCGTCTCCTCCACGCTGCTGCAGTTCGACTACGAGGGATACCGGATCAACCTGCTGGACACGCCGGGGCACAAGGACTTCTCCGAGGACACCTATCGCGTCCTCACCGCCGTCGACTCGGCGGTCATGGTCATCGACGCGGGCAAGGGCATCGAGCCGCAGACGCGGAAGCTGTTCGAGGTCTGTCGGCAGCGGGGCATCCCGATCTTCACGTTCATGAACAAGTGCGACCGTCCGACGCGGCCGCCTCTGGAACTGGTCGACGAGCTCGAGAAGGTCCTCGGCATCGGGGCCTACCCGATGAACTGGCCGATCGGCTCGGGGCCTGAGTTCCGCGGCGTGTACGATCGCCGGGACCAGCGCCTGCACCTGTTCGAGCGCACGCCGCGTGGCGCGTACGCGGCGCCGGTCGAACTGGGCGGCCTCGACGACCCGGCGCTGCTGAAGCGTCTGGACCAGCCGGTGCACCACGAGGCCATCGAGGAGATCCGCCTGCTCGATGAAACCGGCGGCGCCGGGTCGGATCTCGACAGCGAGGCCGTCGCTCGCGGCGAACTGACGCCGGTGTTCTTCGGCAGCGCCATGAACAACTTCGGCGTGCAACTGCTGCTCGAGGGGTTCCTGCGCTACGCCAGCCCGCCGACGGCGCGCGAGTCCGAGGCGGGTGAGATCGTTCCCAGCGATCCACGCTTCAGCGGGTTCGTCTTCAAGATCCAGGCGAACATGGACCCGCGCCATCGCGACCGCATCGCGTTCGTCCGGGTCGTCTCCGGCAAGTTCGAGCGGGACATGTTCGTGGTCCACGCCCAGAGCGGCAAGCGCGTGCGCCTGGGCAACGCGACGAAGCTGTTCGGCAACCAGCGCGAGACCGTGGACGAGGCGGTCGCGGGGGATGTGGTCGGGCTGGTCGGCAACGACCTGTTCGGCATCGGCGACACGCTGACGGACGACCGGACGATCGTGTACCACGAGGTGCCCGATTTTGCCCCCGAGTGCTTCGCCAACCTCATCAACCCGCAGCCGGGCAACTTCAAGCGGTACAACCTCGGGCTGAGCCAGCTCCTGCGCGAGGGCGTCGCGCGACGGTTCGAGGTCTACGGCGGGTCGCCGGCGGTCACCCTGCTCGCGGCGGTCGGGCCCCTGCAGTTCGAGGTGTTCACGCACCGCCTGGAGCACGAGTACGGCGCGGAATCCCGCATCGAGTCGGCCCCCTGGACCATCACGAAGTGGTGGCGCTACACCGGCCAGAAGCCGCTGACCAAGGCGACGCTGGACCCCGATGCTCTGCCGTACCGCCCCGACGGTTCCCGGTTGGTCTTCGACGATCGCGGGCGAGCGGCGATGGTGTTTGCGGACGAGTGGGCTTTGCGGTTCTTCCGGGACCGGAATGAGGATGTGGAGTTGTCGGATCTGCCGTTTTGAGTCGACGGGGGATGACTTCGCAAGCTGTAGCAGGATATGCAACTAGATAAGGATAAAAACATAACTAAGTGCGTTCCAATTCTAGTGGATCTTGACGGCACACGCGTGAATCATGGGGAGCTATTGACTCGCCGCGCGCTGCGTGAACCAAATTCGCTTGCGGAGCCGATGTTTCTTGTGGCCGAGGACGGGAACGCGTTCGATTTCAATGCTACATTTACTGTGCGGCGACTGGAATCCAGCGGCAGACGTGACCTGCAAGCGGGTAGCTCGGAGACTCGACGAGTAGTCGATACGCATATGCTGAAACGATACTCAAGGCTTCGGACCATTCTTATCGTACTCGGTTCTCTTTTATTTGTTGGCATAGTATATCCCGTTCCAGCGACCTCAAATAGTACGATTGCTGGGTTGATTGTGTACGGTGTCCCGGTGATGATTCTAATTCTGTATGGGGTTTACTTCCTGACAATGAAGGTGCGGCATGTACCCACTCTGCTCGTCGGTGGACAGGCAGATGCTGGCTTGATGACCCTTCGAATTGCGCGGTGGACCTCTCCATTTGCCAAGGTCGTCGAGGTTGCTTTCGAACCGGTGGGCGTTCTTGTGGTAAGCGCGATTCAGGGCGAACCTGCACGTGAGATTGTTAGTGCGGGGGGAGCTCAAGCAGACCGCCTGGACGAGTCAAAAGTCCGCTACTGCTTCCTAGTAATCGGCTCAATGGGCGAGTTTTTTTTGCTTGCAGCCGCAGGCGAATTGACGGTTTTACATCATCAGATTCGTCAGAGTATGATCATGAGCGAGTTGAACATCGCCGCGGATAACTTGGTGGACCGAAGTAATGAAGTGGTTATACTTGCGCCGTAGGTCACGCCCTGTTTTCCTCCGAGGTGGCGTGGTCTCGCCCGACGGAGTCGGGCGCAGCCCACGTGGTACCTTCAAGGCCTTCCCCGCGGGCGACGTCAACCGCTACGGGACCGTGAACAGCGCCAGCACCTCGGCCATCATGTTCGCGATCAGTTACCAGGCCGACCTCGATGTCAACATGGACGGCTGGCCCGCCACCGCTGGCCCATCCCCGAACTCGGACGCTGGGCCAACCGCGACCCCATCGGCTACTTGTTGAGACTGAGTCGCAGTTAGTGTACGATCCTGGTTCCAGCGGCGCGTGTGTCCGGTGACGAGCGCGTTCGGCTGGCTGGTGAGATTGAGGACCATCCGGTGAGCAATGCTGAGAATCCGAGTGGCGGTGCCAAGGCCCCGCGTTGTCCGTTCGCGTCGATGGTTTCCGGTCGCCCCGGTGTCGTGGCCGAGCCCAAGCCCGAACCGGCCATCGAGCCGGCGATTGGGCTGGCCCAGCTGCTCAAGGACGGCACGGCGGACCTGCACGAACTGGCCGAGCACGCCGCGTTTCAGACCCGCATGGTCAACGGCGTATTGACCCGGGCCGAGTTCATCGACTTCCTGAACCAGGTGTTGATCGTGCATCACACGCTGGATGGCCTTCTCTCCGAAGCCGCGGCGGCGGACGACCGGGTGGGGGCGATGTTCCGGCCCGTTCATCATCGCGAAGAGAAGATCGAAGCGGACATCGAGCGTCTGGGCGGCAGCGTCGGCGCCGAGCCGCTGGCCTCGACGAACCGCTTCCTCGCTGATGTCGAGCGCCTCGGGGACGAGTGCCCCGTGGCTTTGATCGGTGTGCTCTACGTCAACGAGGGTGCGACCAACGGCAACAAGGTCGTCGCCAAGCGCATCCGCGACGGGCTGGGTCTGGAGAAGGACTTCGCGCTGGACTACCTCGACCCGCACGGCCCGGACCAGCGCAGGAACTGGATGGCCTTCAAGGGCATGCTCGACGAACTGAAGATGACCGAAGCCGAGCGCGAGGCCTGCCTCGACGCCGCGAAGGCGACCTTCCGGCTGTTCATGGAGATGTCGGCGGAGATGGACGACGCGCCTGCGGTCAACTGAAAGCCCATTGGGCGACAGACCAAAACGACCACCGGCCCGGGATGAACCGGGCCGGTGGTCGTTTTGCAGTGACCCCACGGGGATTCGAACCCCGGTTACCAGGATGAGAACCTGGTGTCCTGGACCAGACTAGACGATGGGGCCGTCGAGTCTGGCATGATAGCCCGGTCGGCGGGGGCGTCAACAGCCTCGGCAGGATGGACGAGGTGCGGCGAATCGCCCCGCGCTGCGGAGATCGGCTGCCTACTGTCTCAGCGGCTTCCCTCCGGGATCGCCACGTGGGTTCCTCTGTGTTGAACGGGTATGTATGACCAGTGCTGCTAGCGGCGAATCGATGACCGTTTCCGGGGATGTGGGTGCCGGGTCGGGCGTGTTCGTGAAGCCCGTGGCCGGGACGCCGGGGACCGCTGGCGAGTTGCGCAGCGCGGGCTATCGGTACCGCTCGGTCAAGGCCGAACTCCGCGAGAACGCGATCCGGCGCCTGGCCGAGTTGGGCGACGAGGGCCTCGGCTCGCTGTTCCCGGGCGTGGTGGGGTACGAGGACACGGTCGTGCCGCAGATGGTGCACGCGATCCTGTCGGGTCACGACACGCTGCTGCTGGGGCTGCGCGGTCAGGCGAAGACGCGGATGCTGCGCGCCATGGTGGCGTTGCTGGACGAGTGGATCCCGGTGATCGCCCCGGCGTGTCTGGCCCGCTTCGGCGGCACGGACCTCCCCGACGACCCGATCTCGCCGACGACCAGCGCGGGCAGGCGTGCCGTGAGCGAACTGGGAGACGAGGTGCCCATCGCGTGGCTGCACCGGTCGAACCGGTACCACGAGAAACTGGCGACCCCGGATGTGACGATCGCGGACCTGATCGGTGAGATCGACCTGATCCGGCACGCCGAGGGGCGGTACCTGTCCGACGAGGCGACGATGCACTTCGGGCTGGTGCCGCGCTCGAACCGGGGGCTGTTCGTGATGAACGAGTTGCCGGACCTCGCGCCGCGGATTCAGGTCGGGCTGTTCAACGTGCTCGAGGAGCGCGATGTGCAGATCCGCGGGTACCCGGTGCGCCTGGAACTGGACCTCGCCCTGATGTTCAGCGCGAACCCGGAGGACTACACCAACCGCGGGCGGATCGTCACGCCCCTGAAGGACCGGATCGGGTCGGTCGTCCGCACGCACTACCCGAGCGATCTGGAAGAGGCGATGCGGATTACGCGGGAGAACGCGTACGTGGAGCGGAAGAACACCGAGCCGCGCACGGCGGTCCGCCGGTCGGGCGGGCGCCCGGATCTGGATCCGGAGGCGCTGCGATTCGAGAAGCCGGTGGACGCACCCGAAGTGGTCGTGCCCCGCGTGATGCATGAGATCCTGGAGACCTGCATCGGCATGGCGCGGACCAGTTCGCACATCAACCAGGCGTCGGGCGTCTCGGTGCGGGCGTCGATCGCAGCGCTGGAGACGATGGTCTCGGCGGCGGAGATGCGGGCGCTGCGATCCGGAGACAGCCGCACGCTGGTGCGCCCGAGCGACACGACGCACATCCACGCGGCGTTCCGCGGCAAAGTCGAACTGATGCTGGCCGAGGACTCTTCGGACGGCGTGGCGACCGAAGACCGGCTGATCGACGCGATCTTCGGCGAGGCGCTGAAGCAGGTGATCGGTCGGAAGATCGATCTGGAGGATCTGGAGGAGATCGCCGCGGGCTTCGCCGGTGGGCTGCGTCTGGAGTTCAGCGACACGAACAGCGCTTCGGAGACGCTGGCATCGCTGGGGTGCGTGGACGGGCTGCGCGAAGCGTCGGACCGGCTTGCTCGGAGCGTCGGCCTCGACCCGGCCGACGATCACGCGGCGGTGTGCGCTGGCGAGCTGGTGCTGGAGTACCTGTACGTGAACAACCGGCTATCGAAGATGTCGACGCGGGGCGGCGCCGCCTATAAGCGGTAGGGCCCGGTCGGAGTCGAGCATCTCGAGTTCGCTGGGGATGTCCTGCATGATCGGCGACGGCGGAGCCGGACGATTCTGCCACGCGACCCACGCGAGCGTGCCGAGGATGACGGCCACGGCGCACACGAGGGCGGTGATGGCGATCAGACGCCGACGCATCGCTTCCGCCTGAATCGCGTTGCGGAACGCCGGGGGCGGCTCGGGGAGCTGCTTGGAGACGGCGTGGGTCTCGGCGCGTCCCCATGCCTCGAGGCGCTGTTCGAGCAGGTTGGAGTGCTGGTCGTTCATGGGCGTACGCCTTGCGGCGAGGTGGTCGGGTCGGAAAGGAGGGTCGGGGCGAGTTCGGCTTTGAGTTTCTGGAGGGCGTCCCGGTATCGAGATGCCGCGGTGTTGCGGTTCTGTTGTGTGACTTCGGCGATCTGGTCGAATGTGAGCCCGGATGTGTGTTTGAGGAGCACGATTTCGCGGAGGTGGTCGGGCAGGCGATCGACGGCGAGACGGATGGCGTCGAGGTCGAAGGGGTCGTCCGGCGGATGGTCCGGGGACGGCGGGGCGGATTCGGCGTGGGCCTGCACGCGTGCGGTGGCGCGTCGGTCGGTGCGGAGTTTCATCCGGCATTCGTTGCGCACGACGGTCGCGAGCCAGGCGCGGGGGTGCTCG
>CAXAVQ010000173.1:0-6021 GCA_963971985.1 uncultured bacterium | reverse complement strand
GCCATCGCCAACCCACGCGCGCTCGGGCGCACCGGGCTTCAGACCTCCGTTGCCGGGCTCGGCTGCGGCGGGCACTCGCGCCTGGGCCTGCGCAAAGATCTCGGCCACGAGCACGCCGTGGGGATCGTGCGCCGGGCGATCGAACTCGGTGTGAACCACATTGATACCGCCGAGAGCTACGGCACGGAGAGCGCGGTCGGCGAGGCGATCCGGTCGGTCGGGCGCGACGAGGTGATCATCTCCACCAAGAAATCGCTGTGGGCCTTCGACGGCGATCCGCCGGTGACGGCCGAAGTGTTCGTGCAGGGGGTCGAGGCGTCGCTTGGCCGGTTGGGCGTGGAATGCATCGACATCCTGCACATCCACGCGCTCGCGACCAGCCAGATCGACTTCGCCCTCGCCGAGATCGTCCCGGCGATGATCCGCCTCCGGGAGCAGGGCAAGGTCCGCTTCCTCGCGGCGAGTGAGTACTTCGACAAGGACCGCGGGCACGAGGCGTTCGCGCGAGTGCTGGAGCACGACAATCAGCCGTTCGACATCATGATGATCGGCTTCAACCTGCTCAACCCGTCGGCGCGGGATCGCCTTCTCAAGCGGACGCGCGAACTCGGCGTCGGCACGCAGTGCATGTTCGCGGTGCGCGCGGCGCTGTCGCAGCCGGCCAAACTCGTCGAGCAGGTCGGCGACCTGATCGCACGCGGCGTGATCGACCCGGACACGATCGATGACCCGGCGGACCCGCTGGCCTTCGTGACCGATCCGGCTTCTTCAGAGCCGGGCCGACCCGCACCCGCGTCGCTGGTGGAAGCGGGATACCGGTTCTGCGCCCACGAGCCCGGGATCGATGTGGTGCTCTCGGGGACATCGAGTGTTGCCCACCTGGAAGAGAACGTGGCATCGATCGGCATGCCCCCGCTCCCGCAGCCGACGCTCGACCGGCTGGAGGCGATCTTCGGATCCGTCGATTGCGTGAGTGGGAACTGAGCGAGGCGGTCCGCGTTACCGGACGGATGCGCAATCGGTCGCGGTTTGCGGTGGACAGACCCTGCGTTCGATGCCACCATCCAGCATGGCTCGCCGCTCCGGCGAGGTTCAGGACGAGATAGCAAGGGGGCCCGCTTGGGACTGCTCGATCGATTCAAGGGAAAGAAGAAGAGTCAGCCCGAGGCCCAGGAGCCGAAGCAGGAAACGCCCGAGGAGCCCGGCGTCGAGGAGGCGGAGGCCCCCGAGTCGGCTGAGCAGCGCGACATGACCGACCAGTGGGTCCCCGAGGCGCAAGCGCCCGCCGGGCCCGATGAGCGGTTCACCGGCGCCGCAGGCACGATCAAGCCCCTGACTCATAGCGCCCCAGTTGAAACGGAAGCTCCCGCTGAACTGACACCGCCGTCAGAGCCCGCACCGGCACGTGCCCGTGAGGTCAAGCCGGTCAGCGAAGAAGAAATAGACCGGCTGACCGTTCAAGCGATGAAGGGGCATTCGAGCAGAGACCTGGAGGCGCTCTGGGACGCGCTCCTGTCCAAGAAGCAGCTGCTCGTCCTCCAGCGCGGCAGAGGGCTGAAGAACCAGGCTCACGTGATCGAGTCGCCGCTCGGACCCACACTGCTCCTGTTCACCGATCGCTTTCGTTTCCGTGCGCTCACCGCCACGAAGTCGTTTCGCAATTCGCCGATCGTCTGGCGTGTCGCCACGATGCCGACTCCGGATGCGATCGGATGGATCCTTGAGCAGTATTCAAAGGGCATCCGGGCAATCGAATTCAACCGATCGGAACGAGCCGGTCTCGCGAGTGTTCTTCAGTCCCTCCCCGCCCGGTACGAGCGTGTCTACGGGGTCCGTCCGAACAACGCTCATCTTGTGGACCCCGATTTCGTTGCGCTCTCGCACCGAGCGAAGATTTCCGGTAGTGGGGAAGCGCAGCGGGAGTTGCTCGACGCGTTCTTCTCGCTCCAGCGGTGGTACGCGCTGCGCGATCCGGCGCGACCGAACCAGCCCGGTTTCACACCGGTCGACGACAAGCCGACACTCATGCTCTTCACGCGCGAATCCGAGGCGAGAGCGACCGCGGAGGCCTCTGGCCGAAAGCGGGAGTTGCCGAAGGCCATCATGTCCCTCGCGCCGTCGAAGATCGCGACGTGGATGGCCAAATTGCCGGGGATGGGCGTGGAGCACGCGATCGTGAACGCGTCCTCCGCCTCTTTCCTCATCGCGCTCGAGGGAATCGATCAGCGAATCGCGGGTGCCGATCAGACGGCACCAGACGATTCCTGAACCGACCTCGGCTCAATCGTCGAGCGTTTCGAGCATCTCGCGCGTGTACGGCACCAACTCGCTCCAGCGACCCTCTTTCACGATGTCGCACCATCGCGGGTTCGCGATCAGCGAACGCCCGACCGCGATCATGTCGGCCTCGTCGCGTGTGATGAGCTCGGCGACCGGCGCGGGGTCGGTCGTCTGCACCGCCGTGCCCTCGTCCATCGAGGCCGAAACGCTCACGCGCCCGACCGCCACGGTCGGCATGCCCCCGGACAGCTTGCGCGTCCAGCCGGCAAGCGTGCGTCGCCCGTCTTCCGTATCGGTGTCAAACAGGTGCGGGAAGCCGGGGTCGGTCGCATCACGCGTCGAGACGTGCAGGATGTCGATCCCCGCCTCCTTGAGCGCGAGCACCCAGCGCTCCAGGTGCTCGGGGTCGGGGTAGGCGTAGGCCGCGTAGTCCTCCATGCGCCACTGGCTGAAGCGGATCATCAGCGGGTACTCAGGACCGGCGTGCTCGTCGATGACCGCGCGCACGGCGCGAACGACCCGCAGCGGGAAGCGCATACGGTTCTCGAACGAGCCGCCGTAGTCATCGGTGCGCTGGTTGGACGCGGGGGAGAGGAACGAGTCGAGCAGGTAGCCGTGCGCGCCGTGGATCTCCATCGAGTCGAAGCCCGCCTTGATCGACAGGCGTGCGGCGTTCTCGAAGATCCCGACCACCTCGTCCATGTCGGCCTCGGTCATCTCCCGGGGCGTGTCCTTGTAGCCGCCGTCGCGCTTCTGCACCGGGATCGGTGATGGCCCGATCGGGTTCATCGCGTGACGCCCGGTGTGCCAGAGCTGCACCGCGATCCGCGACGGCGAGCCGAAGCTGTTCTCCGCGCTGTGGACCGCCTTGATCACGCGCTTCCAGCCCGACGCCTGCTCGTCGTTGAAGATGCCCGGCACGTTTTCCGAGTCCGGCGCGTGCTGGTCATCGACGTGCGTGCCCTCGGTGATGATCAGGCCCACTCCGCCCGAAGCGCGGCGCGCGTAGTAGTCCGCGATCGCCTGCGACGGCACGCGGTCATCCGGCGCGAGACGGCGGGTCATCGGCGCCATCGCGATGCGATTGCAGAGTTCGAGCCCGGCGAGTTCGGCACGCTCGAAGAGCGGCGCGACCCGCTCAGCAGCGGCCTCGGGGGACAGGTCCTGATCGGCGGTCGGCAGTTTGGTCATAGGTCGAGTGTAGCCGCTCAAGGCCCGATCGAGCGGATGACGACATCGCCGTTCGTCGTTTGCAGACGCGAGTTGTGATCTGCCGCACCGAAGTCGAAGAGCTTGGTGCGCCAGGTTTCCTTGACGGTGCGTGGCGTCGCGGCAGCATCAAAGTCCTCAAGCGTGATCTGCCCATTGCTCGTCCTGACAAAGAGCTGTCCCAGAAAGGCCGAGCCGACTTCAAGGGTGCCGCCTCCGTTTGTGGAAGTCAGAAAGACGGGTCCGGGATTGTCCTGAGTCAGCGCAATATCGAACCTACCGTTCGTGCTCCGGATACGCACCGGTCCGGCGATGCCGTCGAGTGCGATGGTGCCATTGGTCGTCGTGGCATCGACTTGGTGTGCCGGTCCGCTGATCTGAATCGCCCCGTTCGTTGTGGCGATCTTGATCATCGCGATGAACCCATCGACGCGCACATCGCCGTTCGAGGCCTCGAGTACCAGTTCGGCCGCGTGGGGCAGGCCCACATGGATGTCGGCACCCTCGCCGCGCAGTCGAACGTCGTCTGGCCATTCGACGAGCACCTCGCACACACCCGGTGAGGCCTCGCGGACAACCACCTGTGCCGAATCGAGTCGCTGCTCATCCCGAGCGCGGATGGTCGCGTCGACGTATATCTCGGATCCCTCGATCCGCTCGATTGTCACGGATCCGTTTGCGGTTCGTACGACAAGCGAAACAAAGGAGGAGAAGTCGCTCGAAACAGATTTCGCTCGCTCGACGGTGGGCACTCGCAGTGCGATGTATCCCGCGAAACTCAACCCGACAAGAGCGATGCATAGACACACGCCGAAGAGGACCCGATTTCTCATGGGTGACGCGTGCTCCGCTTTGGTCTCGGGAGACGGGTTCGTGGACTCAGCGCAGTTCGACCGACCAGTACGCGTTGTCCAGGAACGCCTTCCAGCTCTCGTACTTCTGCTGGCCGAGTCGTACGGCGATCATCGGGTTCCGTTTCGGCTGGACCGGTTTGCGAATCAGGTCCATCTTTGCCTGGCTCGGCGTGCGACCGCCCTTGCGGGCATTGCAGCGGACGCATGCACAGACGAGGTTGGACCACGAGTCGCCGCCGCCCTGCGAGCGCGGGTGGACGTGGTCGATCGAGAGCTCGGACGTCGGGAAGTGGTTGCCGCAGTACTGGCACTGGTTCCGGTCGCGCGCGAACAGGTTCCGACGGTTGAGTTTCACGGTCTGGCGAGGCAGGCGGTCGTAGCCGAGCAGGCGGATCACGCGTGGGACAGCGATCTCGAACTGAACGGCTTTGACCCAGTCGTGCCCGTCGTCCTCGCCGAGCTCGCGGTGGATGGCGCTGATTTCCGCCCACGACTCGAAGTCGTAGTTCAGGTACTGCCCGTCCTGGACGTGGATGACCTCGGCGAGGTCGCGGAAGAGCATGCTGAACGCCCGTCGGGCCGAGATGACCCGGACCGCGACGTACAGCTTATTGAGCACAAGAACTTTCGAGTCCAGAGCGGTGGCGTGATCGCCCGACCCGACTCCTACCAGAGGCCTGGCCGACGTCGGGTCAACCGCCACGGCGTCGGTCGCCGTCCTGGCTGATTTGCTCTGCTGCGCTTTGCGTCCTCGCATGCGCCGGCTCATTGATCGTTCTCCAAACAGACGGAACCCGGACTGGCGTTCCGCATAACACTACCCATCGGCGGAACGGAAGCAACTGCTTTGTCCACACTCTTTCCGCAATCGCAACAGTTTGAGCGCAGCGTTCACATCCCGCTAGTCGGGGGTTCCCAGCTCCGGCCAGCCTCTTTTTTCGGACCTCGCGGGGCGTTCCGGCCGGTTCCCATCGGATTCTCCACAGTCCGGGATACCCTCAGCGCTTGCAAAACAGGACCTTCTTCAGCACCTCGTCGACGCTGAAACGACCCCCACCCAGAGCAAGGAAAGCAATCGCCGGGAGCATATAGAGCATCGCCATTTCCTTGCTGGCTTCGCCCGGCGACGCCGCCCACGGGTCGGATCCGTGTTGCAGGAACGCCGAGACCGCCATCGTCCCGATGAAGGTCAGAGCGGCCGGTCGCGTGAGCAGCCCGGCGGCCAAGGCGAGACCACCCAGAAACTCGGAAATCGCCGCCATCCACGCAAACGCCAGCGGAGCGGGAAAGCCGAGGCTGTCCACAAGATCTACAAACCCCTGAGGCGGGCCGAACCGATCCTCGCCGAAGATCTTGCCGTATCCGTGTCCGAACGCCATGTAGAGGCCGATGCCGACTCGGGCGATCGCGAGCCCGAGGTCGCCGACGGCGGTTCGAGAGCCCGCTCCGAAGAGCAGGTGGTTCAGCGGGCAGGTGGAAGGGGCGGGCCCGGACCTGGCGTTGGGGTCGCTCATGGCGTGATCTCCTTGGGGTCGGTCGACGATGGTGCGACTACAGCGTACGCGTGGCGCAGCAAAAAGCCCGCCGAGACTCGCGGGCAAGTCTGCGACGGGCGATATTCCTGAACCGAAATGCGGATCAGTCAGTGGCGTCGTCGATCGCGTCGCCCGCATCATCA
>CAXAVQ010000172.1:0-6041 GCA_963971985.1 uncultured bacterium | reverse complement strand
GCCCCGGCGAGCACCACCCCCGGCGAACACACGAGCACACGGCCGAGCAGACGCGCGGCGACAGAGCAGACAGACGGCATACCAATCCTCCTCGGGACAAATCAACGCCGGGTTGGCGAGCAAACGGAACCGACCCATTTCGATTCCGAGCCCAACTACAGTCCCACGGACCCATCCGGGGTTCAAACCAAATCTTGCGAGAGAGGCAGCTTTTCTGCGCTCCGCAGCATCCGCAGCGCCTTTGCCTTTCCTCACATCATCGCCACCAGCCCGCGCTGCTCGATCGTCAGCACGTCGCGCAACCGCTCGACGGTCTGCTGGTCCAGTTCCGACTGCTCGCGCTGCATCTCCGGGTCGTCGCTCCCGCCGCCGCCGAACATCCCGAAGCCGCCGTACATCGTCGTGCCTTCTTCGCCCTCGACGACGCGTCGCAGCATCAGCGTGCCCTTCGGCGTCGGCAGCTGGATGAAGCCGGGCTCGTTCTGCTCGCCCGTGCTGCGCGAGTAGCGGTTTCGGATCGAATCCCGCTTCGCCTCCCAGTCCGCCTTGATCTGCGCGATCTCTTGCTTCTGCGCATCCGTCAGCGGCTGCACCCGCTGCATCCGGCGCAGGTACGCGCCCATCTCTTCCGAGTCACCGCCGCCGAACGCCTCCACCTGCATCTGCGCGCCCGCCAGCATCGTCTCCATGTTCTCAAGCATCTGGAACATCATCCTGACGCGCGAGTAGTCGCCGCCCATGAACGGGTTCGAGTCCTTCGGCTTGGCCACCTTCTCGAACGCCTCCATCTGGTGCGCCGGGATCTCCCGCTCCAGGCGGTCGCGGAACTGCACGTTGATGTCGCGCACGCGCCCGCACAGCTTGCGGAGTTCGAGCCCCATCGGCACCAGTTCCTCCTGACGCCGGCTCACCTCCTGCCAGCCCTCCTGCATCAGCATCGGGTCCTGCTCCTTCTGCAGGTCCATCTGCATCTGCTGCGTCTCGGCATACTGGGTGCCGAGGTCCTCGGCCTTGCGGTTCCGCGCCGCCAGCGCCGCGTCGATCTGCATCCGGTACTCGTTCAGGATCGGCTCCAGCGCCGCCCGCTCGCCCTCGCTCAGCTCCAGCGCCTGCACGCACGCCACCAGGTCGACCTTCTCGTCCGAGTACGACGCGTACTTCGCCAGTGTCTTCGCCCGGCGCTGCTCTCGCTCCAGCGCCGACCACTTCTCGAGCTGGTCCGGCGTCAGCACCAGGCGCAGGTCCGCGATGAACTGCTCCTCCAGGCGTTCCACCTTCCGGTCGAACTCGCCCTTCACCTCGGTCATGCCTTTCTGAATGTCCGACCAGTCGCCCTCGGGGCGGTACGCGTGCTGCTGGTCGCTCCGCGCCTCGGCGAAGACCGTCCACTCCCGGTTGTACGCCCGGTCCAGCTCCGCGTAAGCGTCCTGCATGATGTCCATCTGGATCTCGTCCAGCCCCAGCACCTCGGCATACATCTTGAGGTCCCGCGCCGTCACCGGCGACGTGCCGCCGAAGAACATCGCGCCGCCGAACGCATCGTCGGACCAGCCGGCGAACTGCCAGTCCTCGTTCGCGTGGGCCTCAACCACGATCGCAGGCGCGAGGGTGACCGCCCCCCCCGCCACCAGCGACGCGGGAACCGGGTTCAACAGACGGGCGAGCAGACGGGCCGCGACGGACATGGGCGTAGACATCACAGATTCCTCCAAGATCAATTCCGCGCCGAACCCCGGCGCTTCCACCAATCAACATGATGCCACGACCCCCGCTCCCGGTGATGTCCCAATCTCGATTTTCCCGGACATTTCAGGGCCATCCACGTACGATCCCCTATGCCCGCCTCCGGCGATTCAACATCTGGCCCATCCCGCCCTCGCGTCGTCATCGTCGGCTGCGGCTTCGCCGGCATGCAGGCCGCCCGCGCCCTGCGCAAGTCCGAAGCCCGGGTCACGGTCGTCGATCGGCGCAACCACCACCTCTTCCAGCCGCTGCTCTACCAGGTCGCCACCGCCGGGCTCTCGCCCGCCGACATCGCGGCGCCCATCCGGCGCATCTTCCGCAAGCAGCCCAACGTCAACGTCCGCCTCGATGAGGTCCGCGGCGTGGACCCACGCGCCAAGCGCGTCCGCCTGAAGAACAGCGACCTCGACTACGACTACCTCGTGCTCGCCGCCGGCGCGACCCACTCCTACTTCGGCCACGACGACTGGCAGGACATCGCCCCCGGCCTCAAGACCATCGACGACGCCACCGAGATCCGCCGGCGCATCCTCCTCGCCTTCGAGCGAGCCGAGCACGAACCCTCCGAAGACGCACGACGCACCGAGCTGACCTTCGTCGTGGTCGGCGGCGGGCCCACCGGCGTTGAACTCGCCGGCGCGATCAAGGAAATCGCCGCCCAGACCATCCCGCGCGACTTCCGCAACATCGACACACGCACCACCCGCGTCATCCTGCTCGAAGGCGGGGACCGCCTGCTCGCGGCGTATGACCCCTCGCTCTGCGATCGGGCCAAGCGCGACCTCGAGGACATCGGCGTCGAGGTGCGACTGAAGACCTTCGTCACCGGCATCGAGACCGGGCGCGTGACCATGGGCGACGAGTCCATCGACGCCGGCAACGTCTTCTGGGCCGCCGGCGTGCAGGCCAGCCCGATCGCCAAGTCGCTCGACGTCGAGCTCGACAAGTCCGGTCGCGTGCTCGTCGAGCCCGATCTCAGCGTGCCCGGCTTCCCCGAGGTCTTCGTGGTCGGCGACATGGCCGCCGCGCGATTTCTCGGCAAGGACGCGAACGAAGACGACACCTGGGTCCCCGGCGTCGCGCAGGGCGCGCTCCAGGGCGGCACGCACGCCGGACGCATCATCGCGCGCGAACTGAACGGCGCCGACCGCTCACAGCGATCGGCGTTCCGCTACCACGACAAGGGCTCCATGGCGACCATCGGGCGCGCCAGCGCCGTCGCCGAGATCGGGCGCTTCAAGTTCGGCGGCTTCGTCGCCTGGGTCCTCTGGGGGCTCGTCCACGTGATGTTCCTGGTCGAGTTCCGCAACCGCGTCGGCGTCATGCTCGGCTGGTTCTGGAACTGGATCACCTTCACACGCGGCGCACGGCTCATCACCGGCGGGCGTCACCCGGGCGATGAACCCGCGCCGCCTCGAGAACTCGAACCCGAGCCCGAACCGGCCGAGTAACCGATCGCGCCTGACGACGCGCTCAGACCTTCCCGAGTTCGATCCCAGCGTTCACATCCGACTGGATGCTCGCGCCCAGTCCAAGCGCGATCCGGTTCGCGTACGCACAGTACGCCGCGGCGTGCACCACGTCGTGCACCGCTGCGTCGTCGAGTCCGGCACCCTTCAGCGCCGCCACATCGCCGCCGGTCACGCCGCCGGGATCGACGGTCAGTTTCTGCGCGTACTTGGCGATCGCCGCCTCCCGCTTCGTCAGCCCGCTCGTGTCCCCGTCGGTTGCCAGCGGCTCCACGATCGCCTTGCGATCATCGGGGAGCAGCCGATCCAGCGCGTTCGCGTGGTGGTTCAGGCAGTACTCGCAGCCGTTCACCAGGCTGACCACCACGCCGATGATCTCGCGCTCGACGCGCGACAACGCCGACTCGGTGTGCATCGCGCTCACCGCCAGCCCGACGTGCGCCTCGATCGCCTCGACCGCGCCCGGGCTCACCGAGTGCGTCTTGAGGATGTCATCGACCGCCTTCTGCCCGCTCTCGGTCCGGCGCCCGTACTTCGCGTACACCTCGGCGAGTTCGGCGGACGCTTCGGTTTCGTTGATCGTGTCGATGTAGGCCATGGGAAGTCCGTTCGAGGTCGTTGAGAGTTGGGTCAATGGGCGAGGCGCTCAAGGATCGCCCGCCCCACATAAGGCCGGCGCTGCGGCAGCTCGGCATCCTCACGTGCCGCAGGATCGATCGCGAAATCGCCGACATCCTCGCGCGCGTCCAGGTCTTTCAGTTGCACCTTCTCTTCGCCGTGGATCACCACCGCGAAGCGAGCGAACTGGCGCTCGGCGTCGGCCAGCAATTTCTTGAGGTTGCGCGTGGATTTGGAGGTCGTCCGCGCGTGCATCGGGCGCACGCCGCCGGCGTTCGCATCGAACCGGGCGGCGTCCCACGGCCTGCCGTCGAACCCGTCCGCCTCGATCCCCGCCCGCAGGTTCGCGAGCAGCGGCTGCACGAGATGGTCGTGCTCCTCGCCCCCGGACACCACGAAGACCTCCGGGCGCAGGCTCACTCCCGACACCGTCCGCTGGATCGCGTCCATCATCTCGGCGCCGTCGGCGGGCATGAGATCGTGATCATCAAGCAGGTTCCCGAGCACCACATCGCCCATCCCGAACCCGCAGGCCGGGGTGGGGGGCCCGCCGAAGAGTTCGATCAGGTTGTCGTAGCGCCCGCCACCGGCGACGGCGCGTTCGCCTTCGGCGATGAGTTCGAAGACGGTGCCGGTGTAGTAGGCGAGGCCTCGGACGATGGAGGGGTCGTAACTGATCCACTCTTCCTGATCGTGTTGCTCCGCGATGCCGAGAACATCGGCGATCATGCGCTGCACATCCGTATCAGTCTCGCTCGCTCTCAACACAGATTCGACACGGTCGGCAGATGAGCCGATCGCCGTCGCTCGCTCCTGTCGCTCGGGCGCAGAGAGCTTCTTCCACGCATCGATCAACTGCAGGAACCCCTTCTTCTGATCCGGCGCAACACCAACCCGGTCAAGAAGGCCATCGACAGTCTGCCGATCATTGAACTTGGCCTGGAGCGCCGAAGGCTTCAGCCCAAAGCTCCGCATCGCACTGATCGCACAGCCCATCACCTCAAGATCATGTGCTCGAAGTTCGGTTTCCTCCCCACCGACCGCATCCAGGTTCCATTGCATAAACTCGCGCAGACGCCCGCGCTGCGGCGTTTCCGCACGGAAAAAATTCGGGACACAGAACCAGCGCACCACCTTCGGCAACTGCTTGGCATGGGCCGCGTACATCCGCGCCAGCGTCGGCGTGAACTCCGGCCTCAAGGCGAACGGCGCGTTCCCCGTCTCCCGGACCTGCTCCCGCTCGTCCTCGGCCTCGCCGCTGAACGCCTGGAACAGCTCGCCCAGGATCCCCTCGCCGCTCTTGACCGCGTACAGCTCCGAATGCTCGAAGGTCGGCCCGTCGATCTCCTCGAACCCGTGCCGGATCGAGACCGCCCGCCACACCTCGGTGATGTAGCGCCGGCGCAGCAGGTCTTCGGGATAGAAATCGCGGGTTCCTTTTGGGGAACCGATGGACTTGGGATCCACCTTGGCGGCTTTGGAATCGGAAGAGGCCATAGGCGGAGGATAGCCGCCCACGCCCCGTCCGTGTCCCGGAGAACCGGCCCTTACTCGCAGGCCCCGCCGAAGTTCGCCAGCACCGTGTTCAGGTCGGCCAGGTTGACCAGCCCGTCGCCCGTCGCGTCCCCGATCTTGCCGGGCAATCCAAAGTTCGCCAGCACGATGTTCAGGTCCGCGAGGTTGATCAGCCCGTCGTCGTTCACATCGCCGGGGCAGCCGATCGGCACGAACACAATCCGCACCCGTCGGTCTTCTTCGAGCGCGAGCGGGACTTCTTCACCGCCGGCCGAGTACGCCACCCATTCGGTCAGACCGACGATCGTCTGGTTGGTCGTGTTCACATCCGAGAAGGACAGGTAGCCGGTCGCGCCGATGTCGATCTGCGCATACGCCACGCCGTCGGTACAGCAGGTGCTCCACGCCTGGCTGGACATGAACAGCGAGTCTCCGGGCTCGCCGACATAGGCCGTGCCCTGTTCCGTGCTTTCCGGGTCGTCCTCGACCGCTCGCACCGCGCCGTCGGGATCGCCGATCAACTCGAAGATCACCTCGGCCTCACCGCCATCAGGATCATCGGGCACCGCTCGGTCGTGGACGATGAACACGCTGGCGCCCTCCGGCCCGCGCGACAGCAGCAGGTGCGACCGATCAGCCTGCGGCACGAGGTTCGGCCCGTTCCAGGAATCGCCCTGGGGCACGTTGTACGCGTAG
>CAXAVQ010000171.1:0-6164 GCA_963971985.1 uncultured bacterium | reverse complement strand
GTCTGCAACGTCATGGCCCTACTCCAGCGCTCGGTCAAGCGCATCCTCGCCTACTCGTCCATCGCTCACTCCGGCTACATGATCGTCGGCCTCATCGCCGGCCCCCAGGAAAGCACCAGCGGCCTCGCCGCCATCCTGTTCTACCTGCTCTGCTACGGCGTGATGAACCTCGGCGCCTTCGGCGTCGTCGCCTGCTTGGAATACAACAAGGACGGCAAGCGCGAGGAAGTCGAGGACATCGACGACCTCCGGGGCCTCGTCCGCTCGCGCCCGGCCCTCGGCATCACCATGGTCGTCTGCTCGCTCAGCCTGCTCGGCCTGCCGATCCTGCTCGGCTTCATGGGCAAACTCTTCCTCTTCGCCTCGGGCATCTCCGCCGGCGAGATCGCGCTGGTCGTCGTCATGGCGATCAACTCCGCCATCGGCGCGTACTACTACCTCCGCCTCGCCTTCTTCCCGCTGCTCGAATCACGCGACGAAGACGCCGAGCCCATGCAGACCTCGCCCTACCTCTCGCGCACCATCGCCTCGGTCATCTCCGCCGGCGGCGTGCTGGTCCTCATCCCCCTGACCCAGACCCTCTGGACCCAGGCCGAATCCGCCGCGACGTTCGCCGAGCCGACCGTGACGGTATCGGCCGAGCCCAAGGAACTTCCGCTCGACGAGCAGCAAGCGGTCATCGAACTGGTGCGCTCGATCAACGAACGCTGAGCCGACGACCAATCAGCCAAAAGAAAAACCGGATGCCCCTGACATCCGGTTGTCGTTCTGCTGCGTGTCGCGCTGAGGTCAGGCCGCCTTGGCCGTCGGTTTCTTCGTGGCGTTCGCGTTGTTCGAGAGCGTGTTCAGGCCCTTCAGCCCGCCGCCGATCTGCAGCACCGCACCGATGACCGCGACCGATCCGACGATGAACGGCACCACGGTCGGGTGCTCGGTCATGCCGTTGATCACCGCGTTGCGCCACGCCTCGACCTCGATCATCGACGCGATCGCGCCGAGGCACAGCAGCGTCGAGCCGCCGACCGTCGTCAGGATCACGACCACGCCCCGGAAGGCCAGGAACGCCAGCATGCCGACGATGATCAGCCCGACGATCGCACCGACGTAGTGCTGCTCCGGAGGCTGGCCGATCGCCGTCCAGACGTTCGCGCCCGCGAACGCGCCGGCGAGCCCGCCGAACAGACTAGCCGCATAGCGCAAGAGGGGCCACGCCAGCATCGCCGCCAGCAGGCCCAGACTCGTCGCGACGATGGTCTGTGCGCCGATCGTGTCGCCGTACTCCACGCCCGCCCACACCCCGCCGAGGCCGGCGAGCAGGACGATCACGAGCTTGTGCCAGCGGTACCCGTTGAACACGCAGATGGCGCCCAGCACCATGAAGATCACGGCCCAGACGATGTTCAGGTCGGTCAGCGCCTGCGCGAGCTTCTCCGGGTGGTTCAGCAGGTCGGCGCGACGCAGCGACGAGTCCGAGAAGATCGCCAGCGGCGAGGGGCCCGGATCAGGGAGCGCGGCGCCGCCTTCTTCCGGTGCGGTCTGCCCGAGCGGCAGGACAGTGAGCAGTTTGAAGAGCATGAGGGCATCCCTCCGTAGAAAATCGGTCGTCGCAGCCGTGCGACGAAGCGCTCCCCGTCCGCGCGACAACCGCGCTGGAAGAGAGGCTCAGCCGGATTTATCGGTTGTCTGTTTGGGGCGTCGCCACTGAATCACCAGACCCAGCACCGATAACCCAAACCAGACCAAGGCCCAGACCAGCGGCTCGCTCGGCAGCCGGTCCAGCCCCGGAGCCCCGAACGCCGCCCCGAGCCAGATCAGCGCCGGCACCCAGATCAGAGGCCCCGCGAACGCCGTGATCAGCACCGCCGACTTCTTCGTGGCGATCATCCCCAGCCCGAAGCCGAGGATGTTCCCCGCCAGCGCCACCACGATGATTAGCCCCTTCTCCTTCGTGGGCAATTGCTCCCACGTCGGGCGCAGGCGTTCTCGCACCGAGCGGAAGACCTCGCTGAGCTTCCGCGCGCCCTCCTTCGCCGACTCGATCCGCTGCTGGTACCGCTCGCGGGCTTCGGGGTCGTCCGGGAAGGCGTCTTCGGGCATCACCGGCACGAGCGAGTTCTCGCCCGGCAGCGACCCGGTCGCCTGTTCGCGCAGGCGCTCGTACTCCTCGTAGATCTCTTCCCAAACCGAACGCTGCGCCTCGACCTCAACCTCCGTGGGCTGTGAGAAATCGGGTTTCACGTCGAGGTACGCCGCGGTCCCCATCAGCCCAAGCACGCCCAGCAGCACCGCCATCGTCCACGCCACCGTGAAGCGGAACGCCACCATGCCGACCAGCAGGCCCAGCGCCGCCCCCGTCACCGCGACGATGACCGCGGGCGTGTCGTAGCCGATCATCGCCGGCACCAGCAGCCCGACCTGCGCGCCGACGAGCGCGCCCAGCAGACCGAAGCCGATCCGCAGCGACTTGCCGCCGAACAACCAGAGCAGCAGGCCGCCCAGGAACACCATGCCCATCACGGCGTGGGTCGACAGATCGAGGTCCTGGAACTGCTGCAGCACCGATTCCCCCGCGCCGAACAGGTCCTCGAACCCGTCGGGGATCGCCAGCCGGGACGGTTCCGTCGCTGGGTTGTCGATCGGTGGGGGGTTCATGTCTGGGTTTCAACTCTCGCGGGGACACCCGGAGATCCGGGTATCGTGTGCTTCACTATATGCCGATTCGGATTCTGTCCGAACAGGTTTCGTGGATCCGCAACAAGTATCGGAGCGGTCGATGGCAGGCGAGGAAGGATCGAGCGAAAACCCCGAGCAGAGGTCCGAGAACCCGGACGCGCAGAGCGACTTCAAGCACCTCGAAGTCCGCGCCAGCGCCCCGCCGCCGTTCTCGCTCGACGACCTCCGAAAGGGCATCGACGAGGTCGACGCCAAGCTCATCGAACTGCTGAACACGCGGGCCGAGCTCGTCGTCAACGTCGGCAAGGTCAAGCGCGGCGACGGCACGCCGATCTACGCCCCGCACCGCGAGCAGGCGGTGCTCAAGAAGGTGCTCGAGGCCAGTCGCGGGCCGATGCTCAGCCGCACGATCGAGGCGGTGTACCGCGAGATCATGTCCGGGTCGTTCGCGCTCGAGCAGCCCCTGCGGATCGGCTACCTCGGGCCGCCCGGCAGCTTCAGCCACGATGCGGCCCAGAAGCAGTTCGGCTCCAGCGTGTCGTTCGAGGACCTGCGCGAGATCGAGGGCGTGTTCACCGAGGTGGTGCGCGGGCACGTGGACTACGGCATGGTGCCGATCGAGAACTCTGCGCACGGCGGCGTGGCGGAAGCGCTCGACGCCTTCCGGCGCTACGCCAGCGATGTGAACATCTACGCGGAAGTCCAGCTCGGCGTACGCCAGGCGCTGCTCGCCAACTGCCAGCCCAGCGAGGTGAAGCGGATCCATTCGAAGCCGGAGGCGCTGAGCCAGTGCCGCAAGTGGCTGGCGACGCAGTACCCGAAGGCGGAGCTGGTGCCGGCGGTGAGCACCAGCCGCGCGGTGCAGATCGCCAAGGCCGAGGGGCTGCTGGAAGAGCACGCGGGGAGTGCCGCGATCGGTTCGAAGCTCGCCGGCCAGCTCTACGGCGTGCAGGTGCTGTTCGACAACATCGAGGACGACCCGAACAACGTGACACGGTTCTTCGTGATCTCCAAGCAGAGCGCCAAGCCGAGCGCGGACGACAAGACGAGCATCATGTTCACGACGCCCGACAAGCCGGGCGCGTTGGTGAGCGTGCTGCGGGTGTTCCAGGACGCCGAGATCAACCTCTCGCACATCGACAAACGCCCGAGCGGGCGGACGAACTGGGAGTACACCTTCTTCATCGATGCGCTGGGGCACCGCGACAGCGAGCGGATGGCGGGGGCGATCGAGACGGCCGCGGCGATCTGTTCGGATCTTGTGGTGCTGGGGAGTTATCCGCGGTCGCAGGGGGTGCTGTAGGCGCGGGTGATTCATGCAAACACACGGCTCATGATTGGGTGGCGTGGTCTCGTCCGACGCAGTCGGACGCAGCCCACGCGGACAGCGGAATGAGCTGAGATACTTTCGACTGCGATGATGGCTCCTCGTGGGCTACGCTGCGCGTAGTCCACGCCACCCGCCTCCGAAGTCCGTTGTTGTTCTAATACGTCCAGCGACATTGAACGCAGAGATCCGCGCATTGATCTCGCTGGCTTCAAGGATCGAGTTCGTTCCCATGCCGCCATTAAGCCGGACCGCGGAGGGGGGCGTCATCGTGATCGCCCCATGAACGGAGATTGTAGTGTCTGCAATCACACTCTGTTCGACCAATACGCTCCCGAGTAGATCGCCTCCGATCGTGTTGTTGCCCTGCCAAGTGCCACCGGCCCCGGTGGATGTAACTGAGAGCGTTATATTGCCGGCTAAGTCCCCAAGAACATCCACGTCAATCAAGACGTTCGCGTCGATGGTGCCAACATCACCGTTGCAATCCAGGGCGGTAATCTGCAGTCGCCCCGAACCCGTTCCGGTCCGTTTGATCTCTCGGATCTCGAATGGAGCATTCGAGAACACGTTGTTTCGTCCTTAAATCGCTAGGAGAACTTCACTGGTCGAGTTGTTCCGCACCTCAATGGAGTTGAGCACTACATTGGATTGGGTCCGCACATATCCGACGAACGGCTGTCCGTTTGTAGAAGCCTCCTTGATGAGCAGCACGTTGAACGACAAATCAGGGTTCTGGGAGATGACAACATCTGACATCGCCGAACAAGGGTTGCCCAGAAATGTGCTCACCTCAAGAAACGCGTTGCTCCAGTCTGGGTCTGGGCAAGCCCTCGCGTGCGGAGCGACAAACGCAATCCACATTAGTATCACGTAGTTCATTGCAGCAGCACCATTGCGAAAAGCAGGTCGTATGCGCACGATCATCTCCTTCTTCCAAGTGTGAGCACTACCCAGGTCATCGCGATCGTTGCGGTGGCGGGCGTGGGGATGGCTGTTGCTACTCGAAAACCAAAGCGACCTGAAGGGTCACCATCGGGATTAACAATGGAAAGAACTCTGTCATTGATTGCAGCTCCGTCGATACCTGCCTGAGACGTCGTGACGAACAAATCAACGCCGTTGACCGCCCGGGTCCCGGTGAACTCACGCGACATTCCCGACACGTCACTAATGCCGTACGCGCTTGTTACGTCTGGGTACGAAAGAACCGGCAACACGGCTTCTTCAAAGCCCGGAGGATTGAACGCGTTAGTTTCGCCGCAATCTTCCGGGAACGCGCCGATAAGAGGTTCGTCGCCAGTGTCAGGGTATGTCCAGTAGCCTCCGACCCCCGGCCCGTTGCGATTGGGGTCGTAGTAGGCAGCCTTCACGAACTCATCACGAGTGGGAATCCAGAACTTCGCACCTGGGAGCGCCTCGAATTGGTCGGTCGGGAAACCCTGAGAGTCTTCACCGAACGTGGAAGTGTCGTACGAGCCCGTCAACAGCAACTCAGGATCTGATGTCTGGCCGTGATGCAGCCAATTGCAGTAGATGGCTGCCCCGCGCCACGGCGTGGTGACGCCATATTGCTCTCGGCCTGCGAGCGGGCGGAATCCGTCACTCCCATTCACAACGAGATTGCTCCGCAGATCGTCGTAAGAAGTCCCCGCGACATCTTCGAAGCCAAATGCTGTGACGAAATCCGTCAAGAAATCAGCCCACTGCGTGGCGGTTGTGATCGTGCTGCTCATCCGGTACTCGTAATCCACGGCCCCGTGAAACTCGACGTACTCTCCGCTGTTGGGGTCGATGAACGCGAAGTCGGCGTTGCCGGCATCCCGGATCGGCATGAAGTCGTAGCCATACTGATGGGTGATATCGCCGGACATCGCTCCGGGCGTCAGGGTTCCCGCTGCGAGCAGTACGGTCAGTATTGAAGTCTTCATGGCCGTGGCCCTCCTTCGGTGTTGGAAACGGGGCGATTCGGTTGTACCAGATTCCCCGTGTCCGACATCGACACGTCCGAGAACATCGAGTGAAGATTGAGGCAGGGGTGGTTTACTGGCGTTTGCGAGAGTCGGTGCGTTCGCGCTCAGGGCGACCGTTGGGTGTTCTGCTCGGCTTCGAGGGCTTCGGCGCGTCGTCTGGCCCGTTGTTCGTCGCGTTTGCGTTTGAGTGC
>CAXAVQ010000170.1:0-6221 GCA_963971985.1 uncultured bacterium | reverse complement strand
TCTGATGGTTCACGGGGCGGTGACCGAAGCATTCGGTCTCGCCGTCGTAGAAGCCAACTCGGCCGGCCTCCGCGTGCTCGCTCACGACTCCGAGCATTTTCACTGGCTCATAGGCGATCCGCGCGATCTGGTCGATATGACCGAGCAGGGAGCCCTCAGCGCGCGACTGAGCACCCTGCTGAACAGCGAAGATCCGGCGCTCCCGGAGCAGATCGAACGTGAGGCAGCCGAGCGGAGCCGCAGAGCCATCGAACGGTTCGACTGGCGATCGCTCGCCCCTCGGTACCTGGCGATGTACGAGGCCGTCGTTTCGGGCACCATTGGCTTGCGTCGGACCCGCGTAAACGAGGAGGCACAGCGTTGACCAGAGTTGGTGCACCACAGTCTGCGACGCCGTGGAAATTGGACCGCCTTCGCTGGCGCGTGACGCGGGCGCGGATCCGGGCCGACCATCGCCGTTTCGTAGCGCTGCGCCGAGAGCAGCGTCCAGACGCCCCGGGTCGGGCGTATCTGCATCCGGCGTTCCTCGCCGTGCTGCTTTATCGGCTGTCGAACCACCTGTACCGGGCGGGGCACCCCTGGCTGGCTCGCCTGTTCTGGCATCTCAATCTGGTCCTCACCGGGGCCGACATCTCTGAGCCCGCAGACATCGGGGAAGGGTTCGTCGTGCCGACACCAGCCGGGGTCGCCATCATGGGGGTAGCGGGTCGGAACCTCACGGTGATGGCGTGTTCCGGGTTGGGTGGGGAAATGGGGCGACGCGATGACATCGGCGCAGGGCCGGGCCTGCCGGTGCTTGGAGACGATGTGACCATGGAGCCGCACACCGGCGTGCTCGGGCCGGTCCGGATCGGCGATTCGGTTCGGATCTGTGCCGGGGCAGTAGTGACGGGGGATGTGCCCGCCAACAGCGTCGTTGCCGGCCACCGGATTCGCGTGATCGCGCAGCGTGAGGAGAGCACGCCATGACCCCTGACGCGTGTCGACAGCACGGTCACGATCGCTTCTCCGGCGTGAGGGCAAACATCCGAGCGGACGTCGGTCGCTACCTCACAATGTCTCCGGAGAACATCGAGCGGGGGAGCGGCTTCAAACAGCGATTGAGTGCGTTCCTGCGTCCGGAATTGCTGTGCCTGACGATGCACCGGATCGCGCACTATCTCCATGTCCGGGGCTGGCGCCGCAGCGCGCGGCTTGTGACGAGGATCAACGCGCTGCTGCACAAAGTTCATCTGACACCTCAGAGCTGCATAGGGCCCGGCTGCCGTCTGCCCCATCCGTCCGGTCTGGCGTTCCACGGCAGGGCGGGTTCGGGGCTGACGCTCTTCTCGACCTGCGTCTGTTGCCCCGCGGGCCCGATCGTGGACGGCCCCCTCGAGGTGGCACCGTGTCTCGGCGACGATGTGACAGTCGGCGGGCACGCGGTCCTGATCGGGCCGATCAAGGTCGGCGATCGGGTGAAGATCAGCTTCAGCGCAAGGGTGGCTGAGGATGTCCCGTCGGATGTCGTCGTGATCTCGCGGAGTGTGCGAAACCGTGTCGTGCCGAACGGTACAGGTTCCGAGAATGTGGCGATCGAGGGGGCGGTTTGAAGCGTTCGCACGCGGCGCAACTGCGAGTGGAGATCCGATCGATGGATCTTCGGAATACGTGCGAAGGGCGTGGTATCTTTGCAACTGAGGAGGAGCGGCGGTGTTCACGATTTTGAAACGCACCGTGCGAAACCACGTGGCTTGCGCGCTCGTTGGAGCTGCGGTCGTCGGCTGCTCCGCAGAGAGCGGCGGTTCCCGAGAAGCGGCGTCGGACGATCCGAGCGGACAGCTTGCCTCGGAGACGGTGCGTAACGGTGGCTTTGAGCAGAGCGATGGGGGCGAACCGGTCGGATGGTTCCGCGATCAAGCCGCGACCGGCAGGAAGGGGAGCGTTCGCGTTGACCGGGAAGCGGCTCACGCGGGTGACGCGTCGCTGCGGCTCAATCCCAATGAGCGCAATGACGAAGCCAACCCATTGGCCGTGTCACAACTGATCACGCCGGACGGCTGGCACGGCAGGACGGTCGAGGTGACCGCATCCATGCGGGCAGAGGGAGGTGCCGTACCGATCCTCGGTGTGCTGAGCCTCGTGGATGGGGCGGGACGATCGTTCGAGAGCATATCCCCAGGCGTCGAGAGCAACGGCTGGAACCGGAGATCGCTCAGGTATCGGGTGCCGGAAGCCCCCGCGACCGAAATAGTCATTGTCTGCATGGTCAATGGTCGATCCGGCTCGGCGTGGTTCGACGGCGTGTCGCTGCGATTGCTTGATGAAGCGCCGATTCGCCCGGAAGGGGCCCCGGGGGCGGCCGCGATCCGCGTGGACGCGGGCGAAGTACTCCGTGAGATCCCGCAGACGCTCTTCGGCACGAACGTTGAATGGCGCTGGAACGCGAACGAGCTCTGGGATCCCGATCGCCAGCGCCCGGACCCGGAGATCCTGCGCCTGACCCGGGAGATGGGCGTCACGCTGATCCGGTTCCCCGGCGGCGTCTATTCAGACTCCTACCACTGGCGAGACGGCGTCGGTCCGCCTTCGGAACGTCCGGAGGTCCGGCACGAACCCGGCAGCGAGGATCGATCCGTACCGTACTTCGGGACCGATGAGGCGCTCGCCTTCGCCGACAGCGTCGGCGCGGAGCTGCTCATCACGGTCAACGCCGGGACGGGGACGCCCGAGGAAGCCGCCGACTGGGTGCGATATGTCAATCGTGACGGGCTGCGGGTCCGCTACTGGGAGGTCGGCAACGAGTTGTATATCGACGACGGCAGCGTGTTCGCGTCCTCGATCACCGTCGATCCACAGACCTACGCGAGCCGTTTCCTTGAGTTCGCTGCGGCGATGCGCGAGGCGGATCCGCGGATCAGCATCGGCGCGATTGGTGGGGAGAACCGCGATCGGTACGAGGTCGTGAGCTATCCCGATTGGAACCCGACGGTTCTGCGGGAGGCCGGGCACGCCATCGATTTCCTTTCCGTACACAACGCCTACGCGCCGATCGTGCTCGACGACTCTAAGCCGTTCCGCACGGTATACCGGGCGATGCTCGCGGCACCCGAAGCGATCGCGCGGAACCTTGAGACGCTGACGAACCAGATCGAGCAGCACGCCCCCGACCACGCCGAGCGGATCATCATCGCAGTGACCGAGTGGGGGCCGTTCTTCCAGGTGGATTTCGGCAGCCGCTACTTCGAGCACACCAAGACGCTGGGCTCGGCGATCTTCTCGGCGAGCGCTTTCAAGACCTTCCTTGAGTCGCCGAACACCAAGATCGCGAACTTCTGGGCGCTCAATGACATGGGCGTCCTCGGCTGGATCGCCTCGGCCAACGACCGCTTTCCCCCGGATCCGGATTGGATCCCCACGGCCCGGTACCACGCCTTCCGCCTGTACGCGCAGCATTTCGGCGCCCGCCTTATCCGGACGGAGGTTGACAGCCCGACCTTCGACGCCGAGGCGGTGGGCTTCGTCGGGGCGCAGAGTAATGTGGCGTACCTGGAATCGGTCGCGAGTCTCTCCGAGGACGGGCAGACGCTGTACATGATCGTGATCAACAAACACTTCGACGCCCCGATCAGCGCCGAGATCTCTCTCGCGGGGTTCTCGCCTGCCGACGAGGCAACCCTGCGCCTGCTCACCGGGGAGTCCATGGACGCCAACACCGGCACCAAGTTCCTCGATGTCCCTGGGGTGAGCATCCCGGAGCAGGCGAAAGACCCGGTCGAGGGACGCTTCGACCTTGGAGCCCCCGACGAGATCACGGTCCGCGCGAGTACGATCCGGGTCGACGAGACCTTCACCCACCAGTTCCCCGCTCGCTCGGTCAGCGCGATCGAGATCCGGCGCAGGGCGGAGCCCTGAGCGATGGCCGGTTCACCGACGAGTCCGAAAGTCAGCGCGATCCTCAACGCCTACAACGGCGAGAAGTACCTGCGCGAAGCGATCGATAGCGTGATCGCTCAGACCTTTCCCGACTGGGAACTGATCATCTGGGATAACGGGTCCGTGGACCGAACGCTGGAAATCGCGTCTTCGTACGACGATCCCCGGATCCGGATCTGCCGGTCCGAGGATCTCCAGTCACTCGGGAAGGTCCGAAGCTACGCGATCCGCGAGGCCCGAGGCGAGTGGATCGCGTTCATCGACCACGACGACATCTGGTACCCCCGCAAGCTCGAGAAACAGGTTGCCCTCGCGGAGGATCCATCGGTCGGCATCGTGTACGGGCGATCCGTGCGGTTCTCCGACGGCGGGCGTCGGCGCGACTTCGACCACCGGCACGAATTCTCGGCGCTGCCCGAAGGTCGCATCCTTGAGAACCTGATCGCCCAAGGATCATTCTTCACCATGAGCTGCGCCATGATGCGCCGTTCGGCGATCGAGCACCTGCTCGACGAACTGGAGTCGATCGATCTCTGTCAGGACTACTTCCTGTTCCTGTCCATCGCCGAGAAGTACACCGCCCGGGCGATCGAGGGGCCGATCTGCCACTACCGGATCCACCCCGGCAACATCTCACGCGTCCGGGCGGCACGGATGCACCGCGAGATCCTGCGTCTCATCGATCGCTGGGCTCCACACGTGGATCGGGCTATCGTTCGTCGTCGGAAGCGTGTATTTCAGACGAATCTCGGCGTCGCAGAGTTGCGCCGCCCCTCAACCTTCGGACGCGGAACCCTCAGAATCGTCCGGCGCGGATCGGTTCCATACCTGCTGAGCCGGCCTCTTGCTCGAGGGGCCAGGGCCGTGCGCCGACGCGTGCAACTACCACGATGGAGACGGCACCCGTTGCGCGAGGCTACGGGTTCTTCACCGTTCCGGCGAGTCGAACTGCTCGGTACAGGAGTTTGCGCATCTCCTTTCGACGCCGCTGTCAATACCCTGAGGGATCTCGCGTCCGAGCGTAGGCCGGGATACATAAGCGCCGCCAACGCCTATTCGCTCTCGCTCGCACGATCCGACCCGGGGTACCGAGCGATCGTCAACGCTTCGGCCTTCACAACCGCCGACGGCATGCCGCTGGTGTGGCTGATGCGGGCGCTTGGCCACGAGGACGCCGAGCGGGTCCATAACGACGACCTGTTCTTCGCGTGCTGCGAGCGCTTCGCGAACTGGCGTCACTTCTTCGTCGGCGGGCGCGATGGTCAGCCGGAAGAGCTGGTCGGCGCGCTGCGCAAGCGATTTCCGGGGATCAGCATCGTCGGCGCGGTCTCCACGCCGATCCGGCCGGTTCCCGAAGCCGACACGCAGCGCATACTGAACCGGATCCGCGAAGCCCAGCCGACGGTCGTCTGGGTGGGTATGGGCACGCCGGCCCAGGATATCTGGATGAGTTCGGTCGTCGGACAACTCAGCGTGCCGATGGTTGGGGTAGGGAGCCTGTTCGACCTCGTCACCGGGCGGACCCGCCCGACGCCCGAGTGGATGAAGCGGTCGGGGTTGCAGAGGGTCTACCGGCTGTCCCAAGAGCCACGCCGCTTGGCTGGGCGGTATTTCTGGCACAACTCGATCTTCGTCATAGGCGCGGCACGCCAGATCCTCGCAGACCGCTTGAATGGTGACCTGCCACGCGCTCGCAGCGCTCATGGGAACGCCCGACCATGAAGGTCCTGCACGCGTTCATGCAGCCGCGCAGCCGGGGCGGCTCTCTTGCGGCGACGCGTGCGACCATCGCCTCGCTCGAGGACCGGGGCGTGGAGATCGAGGTCTTCACACGCGACAGCCGCGACATCCCCGCGACGCTCGTCGGGCGGCTCTCGACCGCCGCGAACGCCGTGTACGCACGCAGCGCTGTTCGCCAGTTCAATGCACTGCTCGATGAGTTGCGCCCTGATCTGCTGCACATCAACGAACTGTTCCCGCTCATCTCGGCGTGGATCCTTCCCGTCGCCAGCCGCCGGGGGATCCCGGTCGTCATGTCAGTCGACGACTACCACCTGACCTGCCCCGTGCGCACGCATTTCCGGGAAGGATCGATCTGCACCCAGTGCCTCGGTGGGCGTGAGCATCGAGCCGTGATCAACAACTGCCGCAGCAGCATCACCGAGAGCGTGATCATGGCGACCAAAAGCGCGATCGCCCGAAGGTTCCGTCTGTACCTCGATCATGTCTCACACTTCGTGTTCCCATCGGAGTTCACGCGCGGCTGGATGATCGAGCATCTGGGTATCGACGAAGACCGGACCTCG
>CAXAVQ010000169.1:0-6229 GCA_963971985.1 uncultured bacterium | reverse complement strand
CCTGCCACTCCTCTGGCACGCTATCGCCGTCCCGACAGACGAACGCGGGCTTGCCGCCGGACTCGAACAACACGCGCTCGTTCGGATCTTCGAGCAGTTGGGCACGGTGAAGTCGCCAGTGTCCCACCTCGTGGGCGACCGTGAAGTTGTAGCGGCCACGCAGGTGCGGGTACTCGAATGGGTCGAGCGACGCATCGATACGGATGGTGCCGTCGTTGAACCAGATGGCACCCAGCACATCGTGCCCGCCAAAGCGCGACCGGAGATCCTCAATCTCGAACGGCAGCTTCAGGTGGATCTCGACCAGCTCGTCAAGCGGGATGGGAGCGGCGATCTCGTTGCCCTTGTCCGCCCACTCGGCGAGAAGCAGATCCGCCTCGCGCTCGATCTGCTTCTCGTGCATGTACTTCACGCGATACTTTGGGTTCGAGCCGGAGGCCATCAGTCGCCACCCCCTTTGCCCTCGCGTTCTGCTTCGGCGATGAGCTTCCTGAGCTGCTCGGGGGTGAGGTTCTTCGCCGCGCGCAGCAGCGCCGGCATTGACTCCGGGTCCTCAAGGATGATCTTCTTGACGTCCTCTGGCATCCGTCCTGCCAGGGCAATCCACTGGTCGGGGTCGGCCCCAAGCAGCTCGGCCATCTTCCGGACCCGCTCTACCGCCGGGGCGTAATCGGCCTTCCCGGTTTCCACGAGCGAGAGGTAGGTCGGGCTGATGTCCACGAGCTCGGCGAACTTCCGGAGGCTGAACCCCTTCTCGACCCGCCGCTTGCGGAGGACGGCACCGAAATGCTGGAGGGAGTCGCTCATCCGATGTGCTCGCTTGACCCGGACATGGGTCGGCGTTTAGGATATACTGCACATAACCGGCGGGTCAAGTCCCGTTCGCGAAAGCCGCATGCACGTTATGGGAGAGCCGATGCCCCGCATCTTCGACAATATCGAGACGCCGCTGCTGCCGGCCCTCCGCGACGCCCTTGAGGTTGCAGAACGAGCCGATTTTTGCATCGGCTACTTCAACCTCCGCGGCTGGAGACAGATCGACGGTCTGATCGACCGTTGGTCCGGCGAAGAAGGGAGTTGCTGTCGATTGCTCGTCGGCATGCACCGACCACCAGAGGAATTGGTACGAGCAGCCGTATCACCTATCAGCCCTGACGAAGGCATCGACACTCAGACGGCGATCCGTCTAAAGCGGGAGCTTGCCGAGAGTTTCCGGCGGCAGCTTATGCTCGGTGTCCCGACGAACGCCGACGAGGACGGGCTTCGGCGTCTAGCAGCACAGATTAAAGCTCGAAAAGTGCGGGTGAAGTTGTTCTTGCGACACTCCCTCCATGCAAAGCTCTACCTGCTTTTTCGCCCCGATGTAGTCAACCCGTCGATCGGATTCCTTGGGAGTAGCAACCTGACGCTGCCCGGCCTCCGCTACCAAGGCGAGCTCAACGTTGACGTTATGGACCACGATGCTTGTGACACCCTCGCCGCATGGTTCGAAGCACGATGGAATGACCGGTTCTGCATCGACATCTCAGACGACCTTGTGCAGGTGATTGAAGAGAGTTGGGCGCGCGAAGCGGAGATCTCACCGTATCACATCTACGTCAAGATGGCCTACCACCTCTCCCGAGAGGCCCGCGCTGGATTGAGCGAATTCCGCCTCCCGAGGGAGTTCGGGAACACGCTGTTCGACTTCCAGGTCGCGGCGGTTAAGATCGCGGCTCACCACGTTCTAAAGCGCGGGGGCGTACTGATCGGCGATGTCGTGGGCCTTGGCAAAACGCTTATGGCGACCGCGCTTGCGAAGATTCTCGAAGACGACCACGACCTCGAGACTCTGATCATCTGCCCAAAGCGACTGGTCCCTATGTGGGAGGACTACAGGGATCGGTTTCGGCTTCGAGCCCGGGTTGTGTCTATCAGCATGGTCACCCGCGTGCTTCCGGATCTTAGGCGGTACCGGGTCGTCGTCATCGACGAGAGCCACAACCTTCGCAATCGTGAAAGCAGCCGCTATCGCGCAATTCATGAGTACATCCGCGAGAACGACAGCAAGACGGTGCTGCTCTCGGCGACCCCATACAACAAGACATACCTTGACCTGTCGAACCAGCTTCGCCTCTTTATCCCGGAGGACAAGCAGCTCGGCGTGCGTCCGGAGCAGCTCATCCGCGAACTCGGCGAGACCGAGTTCATTCGGAGACACCAGTGCCCGCCACACTCACTCGCAGCCTTCGAAAAGAGCGAGTATCCGGACGACTGGCGCGACCTTATGAGGCTGTTCCTCGTTCGACGCACCCGTGGCTTCATACGGTCGAACTACGCTGAGTACGATGCCCATCGGGACCGCCATTTCCTGACGTTTGAGGACGGCCGTAAATCCTATTTTCCCGCCCGAGTCCCGCGGACTGTCCCCTTCACGATTGACGAGAACGACGAATCAGACCAATACGCCAAGCTGTTTTCGCCGCGTGTGGTCGGGATCGTCAACTCACTGCGTCTTCCAAGGTACGGGATGGGGAACTACATCGCCGCGACGCCACACGAGCCGCCTACGAACAAGGAAGCACAGCACATCCAGAACCTGTCGCGCGCCGGCCAGAGGCTGATGGGCTTCTGTCGCACGAACCTCTTCAAGCGGCTAGAGAGTAGCGGACACGCCTTTGTTCAGTCCGTCGATCGCCACATTCTTCGGAACTATGTCTTCGTGTACGCGTTGATGAACGGGCTTCCGCTACCCCTTGGAACGCAGGATGTTGGCAACTTCGACTCTCGCGTCGACGACACCGATCCGGACGTGCACCTTAAGTCGTTCGACTTGTTTGACCAGAACGGCGATGACGGCGACGATGACTCTGTTGATCCACTAGCAAGCACTGGAAAACCTAGACGCTCCAAAGAGGATTTCCTCGAGGCAGCGAAGGAGATCTATGATCAGTACGCCAGTCGGTACAAGCGGCGGTTCACATGGCTTAGGGCCGATCTTTTTGTCGACGCTCTCGCCGACGACCTTGTCGCCGACGCAAACGACTTGCTTTCCGTGCTTGAGATCAGCGGCGAGTGGCGAGCGGATGACGATGCCAAGCTGCAGGCGCTCATCAAGCTCGTGAGGGAGAAGCACCGCGACGAGAAGGTCCTGGTCTTCAGCCAGTTCGCTGATACGGTTCGCTACCTCGGAGACAAACTGGTGCGAGCGGGCGTGGACAATGTCGAGGCCGTCACGGGTGACACGCAGGACCCGACCGCTGCAGCTTGGAAGTTCAGCCCCGGCAGCAACGACAAACTCGACCGCTATGGCGACGTTCAGACGAGGGTGCTCCTCGCGACAGACGTCCTGTCAGAGGGCCAAAACCTCCAAGACTGCGCGATCGTGGTCAATTTCGACCTGCCGTGGGCGATCATCCGCCTGATCCAGCGTGCCGGCCGCGTCGACCGAATCGGCCAGAAGTCCGATACGATCCTTTGCTATTCGTTTATGCCCGCCGACGGCGTCGACCAGATCATCAACCTCCGCGGACGTGTCCGGCAGAGGCTGCAAGAGAACGCCGAAGTCGTTGGCACCGATGAATCGTTCTTCGAGGATGATGCCAATGTTCAGGCGCTCGTCGATCTCTATAACGAGAATGCCGGCATCCTGGACGGAGAGGACGATTCCGAGATCGACCTCGCATCCTACGCATTCCAGATCTGGAAGAACGCGACTGACGACGATCCAACGCTTAAGAAGACGATTCCCGAGATGCCAGATGTTGTCTACTCGGCGAAGGCGTACACGCCGACAGAGGGGCGGCCAGAGGGATCGCTTGTCTATGCGCAGGTTGGAGATGACACGGACGCGCTGGCCTGGGTCGACTCTGAAGGGCGGAGCATCACGCAGTCTCAGCTCCAGATCCTCAAGGCAGCAGAGTGCACTCACGACACGCTCCCCGTCCCTCGGCCGAATTGGCACCATGCTGCCGTCGCAGCAGGTGTGAAGCTTATTGGCGAAGAGGAGCAGCAGATTGGCGGACAACTCGGACGGCCGTCCGGGGCCCGTTTCCGGGTTTATGAGCGGCTCAAAGCGTACGCAGAGCGCATGCGAGGCACGTTGTTTGTCACCGAGGCGCTGAACCGGGCAATCCAGGACATCCATCGCTACCCGTTGCGCGAGTCCGCGAAAGACATCCTGAACCGCCAGCTTCGCATCGGCATCGATGATGAGCAGCTCGCCGAACTCGTGAAGGCGCTACGGGAAGAAGACAAGCTGTGCGTGGAAGCGACCGACGAGACCACCTCCGAGGCTCGTGTGATCTGTTCGATGGGGCTGCGGCGAGAGTAACCACCTATGGAAGAGTTTGCCCGCCAGCTTGCCACGCATGACTTCCAATCGCTATTCATCGAGGCGCTTGGGTGGGACCGCGCGTCGCGTTGGCTCTCGGTGGAGACCGATGACCGTTCGTTCGTTCTGAGAGTCCTCGCGGAGAAACGGGGTGTCCAGGTTGCTACCTGCTTTGTCGACCGCTACTCCCTGTTCAACCGAGGACGACTTCGTCGCATCCAGAAGGAGTTCGCAAGGAGCGCTCACGAGCACATTCTGGTGTCCTACTCGGACGATCCCAAGAAGCAGGTATGGCAGTGGGCGGTGCGTCTTCCGGATGGACGACGGCTACGACACCGCGAGCATCCCTTCTTCTCGGCCACGCCACCAGAGCCCCTCCTCGCTCGCTTAGAGCAGCTTGCATTTTCGCTCGATGAAGAGGAGTCAACGACCCTAATCGACGTGCTTGGTCGGGTCCGCGCCGCCCTGGATACCCGGTCGGAACTAAACCTCTTTGTACGGAAGCCGGTTTATGCCGAGCAAAGCGATCAGCTCGCCTTGGCGATGAGGGATGGCGGTCTTTCTGAGTTCCATGAGTTCGTTCTGTTTCATCGCGCACTCGCGAAGTGGGCGACTAAGCGACTCAGTCGGTGGCCGCGGCTAGATGAAGAGGACGCGGAGCAGATTGGGCTATTAGGCATCATCAACGCGGCACGCAAGTTTAAGCCGGAGCTGGGCTACCAGTTCTCCACATACGCGACAACAGCAATCAAGCGGCGATGTCACCGACACGGTCCGGACGAGGGCCTGTTGATCCGTGTGCCCGCTCCAGTCTACTGGCCTCACTGGCATACCCAGCGTGCAGCCGAGCGGCTTGAGACGCGCCACGGATTTGGGCGTGGCCGGGCGTTCATCGACTGGCTGCAAGCACGCGACTCAAAGTTCAGCGCCGGTTGGACACGATTTCGGGCCGCTACTCGCATCCAGTCGATCGATGACCGGATGACTAATGCGAAGGAAGCTGTACGACGGCTCCCTGACCCCGCGATGGACCCGTGCGGGCAATTGCTTCGGGCCGAGGAACCGGACGTAGTTGGATGGGCACTCGATGCGTTGTCCGATGAGGATGCTTGGATTATTCGTCTCCGCTATGGCTTGGGTGAAAGGGCGCGCACGCTGAACGAAGTGGGCATAATGCTCGGCTTAACCAGAGAGAGAATTCGACAGCGGCAGCTTAAAGCTGAGAAGCAGCTTGCCAAGAGCATTCGTGAGTTCTTCGGCGAGCCCGAGCCGCGGGACAACCTCGAGCCCGATCAGGAAGCCGCTCCGGTAACCGAAATCGGTGATGATGGTACCGAACCGCCCGCTGTCAACTGTGGTGCTCAGCCAAGACCCGAGGACCATGCAAAGCTCAACGGTGCCAGTCAACCACGATACTGTGAACCCAAGCCCAGGGCGTCTCAGTGTAGGAGTGACCTAGTCCATGCCTCTTGACTTCAAGCGATGCAAGCAGCTCCTCGACGCCATCGATCTCAAGACGCTCTTTATCGAGTGCCTTGGCTGGGATCGCTACGCGAACACGCTATCCGTCGCCGTCCAAGGCCAGGACTTCACGCTTGTCGGCGTCGCCGAGAAGCGAACCTTCGCCGCGTTGCTCTGCGGCCCCGACGCCCAAGGCAAAATCCCCGACCACGCTCTTCGTGCCGCGATCGATCGAGAAGTCGCGAAGTTGAAGCACGAGCACATCATCATCTATCAAGACGCAACCGGGTCAGAACAGCTCTGGCAATGGGTTCGCCGCGGGAAGGATCAGCCAATCAAGAGGCGTGAGTTTCGCTGGCGAAGGGGCCAAGCGAGCGGGCTTTTGATTGAGCGAGTGCTCCCGTCAATCGCGTTCTCGCTCGAAGAAGAAGAGAAGCTCACCCTCCCGGATGTCAC
>CAXAVQ010000168.1:0-6286 GCA_963971985.1 uncultured bacterium | reverse complement strand
CGCTTCGGCGCGGCTCGGTCGTGCTCCGGACCGACAAGGGGCTGATCGACGCCTCGGTTGATGCGCAGATCGATCGCATGGTCGAGCTGCTGATCGGGAGCGATCGGTTGGCGGACCGGTTCGACGCTGAGCCGTCAGCCGGCGACGGCACGGAGCTGAACCAATGACCCTGCTTGCGTCGAGCATCGGTCGGGTGCGCCGGATGGACCCGGTCCGGGTTGAGGGGCGCGTCGGGGCGGTCCAGGGCCTCACCGTGCTGGTCGATGACTTTCCGGTGGTCGTGGGAGCGCTCGTGGCGGTTTGCTCGTCCGGGGGAGATCGTCTGGGCGAGGTGATCGGTTTCGACGGGCGCCGAGCCATCGTCATGATGCTCGGGCAGACCAACGGCGTGCGTCCCGGCGACCGTGTCGGATCCATAGCCACCCAGCCGACGGTCGATGTGGGCGACAGCATGCTCGGGCGGGTGGTCAACGGGCTCTGTCAGCCGATCGACGGCGCCGAGCCGCTGCAGGACCTTCACCCGCAGCAGCTGTACCCGGAGCCGATCGGGGCAATGGCCCGTTCGCGGGTGCGCGAGCCGCTCCCGACCGGTGTGCGCGCCATCGACCTCATGACGACCCTCGGGCGTGGTCAGCGCCTCGGTATCTTCGCCGGTCCGGGCGTCGGCAAGTCCACGCTTCTGGGCATGATTGCGCGCGGCACGATCTGCGGCGAGCACGGCGCGGATGTCAACGTGATCGGGCTGATCGGCGAGCGCGGTCGCGAGGTTCGCGACTTCATCGAGCAATCGCTCGGCGACGAGGGCATGCGCCGGACGGTGGTCGTCGTGTCGACCTCGGACGAGTCGCCTTTGATGCGGGTTCGGGCCGCGAACGCTGCCTGCGCGATCGCCGAGTATTTCCGCGACTGCGGGCGCGACGTCATGCTGATGCTCGATTCGGTCACGCGCCTCGCGCACGCGCAGCGCCAGATCGGCCTGGCTGTCGGTGAACCACCGGCGACGCGTGGGTATACGCCGAGCGTCTTCGCCGCACTGCCGGTGCTGCTGGAGCGAGCCGGGTCCGTTCAGGCGGGCGATGCTTGTCGCGCCGGGAGCATCACCGGGCTCTACACCACACTCGTCGAAGGCGACGACATGACCGAGCCGGTCGCGGACGCGGTCCGAGGCATCCTCGACGGGCATGTGATTTTGTCGCGTTCGCTCGCGCAGAAGGGGTACTTCCCGGCGATCGATGCGCTCGACTCGGTCAGCCGCGTCGCCGGGGAGATCTGCCAGCCCGAGCATCTGAAGGCTCACCAGCGCGTGGCGACGGCGCTGGCGGCGTACCGGGATGTCGAGGAACTGCTGCAGATCGGCGCCTACACGCCGGGGGCCGACCCGCTGACCGACGCCGCGGTCGCGCTCAAGCCGAAGATCGACGCTGTGTTGACTCAATCGACCGACGAAGTGGTGCCGTTCGAGCGCGCGATCGCCGAACTGTCGAGTGTTGCGCAGGAGATCGAGACGCTCGTCGAGGCATCCAGGGTTCGCGGCACAGCGCCCCGTCCCGGCGCGAAGCGGGGGGGTTGATCCGTGGCGAAGTTCCGATTTCAACTCGAAGCGCTGCTCGAGATGCGGAAGCGCGCCGAGCGCGACCAGCAGATGATCGTGGCCCGGATCGAAACGGAGTACCGATCGATCGAAGAGCGTATCCGCGAGTGCCACGAGAACATCGAGCAGTGCCGCACCGATCTCCGCGACCGGCTCGGTTCGCAGCAGCGGGCTTCGGTCGATGCTCGCGAGGCGGCGTGGCAGACGCACGCGATGCACCGCATGCGAGCCGAAGCCGACGGGCTCGTGCTCAAACTCTCCGGTGTTCTCAAGCGGCTCGAGTCGGAGCGGGCGTTGCTCGTCGAGCGGGCGAAGGATCGACGGAGCATCGAGAAACTCAAGGAGAACCGCTTCGAGGCGTGGAAGTCGGAGCGGGAGCGTGCGGAGCGCACGGAACTGGATGACCTGGCCTCGGCTCGGGCCGGGTGGACGACCCTGGGAGGTGTGCGATGATCAGATCGGCGTGGCTTGTGGTTTCAACGATCGCCGTGGCGAACCTTCTTGCGATCCTCGGGTTCGTCGGGTGGCTCGTCTCGAGCGATCGCCTGACGCTCGACCGTCTCGAAGAGATCCGGGCGATGGTCGAGCCCACGGTTGCCGAGGAACTCGAGGCCGAGCGGGCGGCGGAAGCCGAGGCCGAAGCAGAGCGGGCTCGTCTCGAGGAGAGTGGCAATCTCGGCGCGGTCCCGATCAGCGCGTCCGATCGCCTCAACATCCTGCGCGAGGCCGACGAGGTGTCCCGCCAGCGCTTCGAGCGGATGGAGCGCGAGACCCGCGACTTGCAGCGCCAATTGCAGGCCGAACTCGACGCCATCGCCGCCGAGCGTGCGGCGTTTGAGGAGATGCGCGACGAATTCGAGACACGGCGTGCCGAGATCGCGGAACTGGAACAGTCCAAGCAGTTCAAGCGGGCGCTGCAGCTCTACGAGTCGTCGAAGTCGGACGTCGCCGCCAACATGTTCCAGTCGCTCATCGCCGAGGGGAACGAGGACGACGTGGTCAGTTACCTCAACGCGATGAAGCCGATGGCGGCCAAGAAGATCATCGAGGAATTCGAGCAGCGCGATCCGGCTTTGGCAGCCCGATTGCTTGAGGGTGTGCGAACCTACGGTCTCTCCACAAATCAGTGAGGAGGCCTGAAAGTGAGCGCACATGGTCTCCGGACGCCTCAGTCTGCCCCAGTCGTTTCAGGCATCGACCCTTAGCGCCCCTTCCCGGGCGCCCAAGCCCTCCGCGCGTGAACTGACCAACGCGCAGGGGTCGCCGGGCTTCGCGGCACATCTTGCCCCCGATCGGCAGGAAGTGCGCCCGAAACCCCGCCAGCCATCGGAGTCGCCCGGAAGCGTGAACGGCGAACGCTCCAGAGAGGCATCGGAACAGCCTGACACGACGGAGCCAAGCCGAACCGAGGCATCGGATGCGGGTATCGATGATGGTTTTGAGGCCAGCGTCGAGACCGAGTCCGCGGCAACCTCTGCGGAGGATGCCTCCGCAGATCAGGTGGCGGAGTCCGGCGCGAAGAGCGAGTCGCGCGAGCAGACCGGCAAAACCGAGGGCGATTCGAGCAAACCTGAGATGAGCGAGAAGCCCGAAGGCAGTGCAGTCGGCGCCGAGAACCCAGGAGCAACCGTTCCGAACCGGCCCGTGAACGATGCCCCGGTCGCCGAAGACGATCAGAACACCAAGCCCTCCGGCGATTCGAAGCAAGGGGCTGAGGCGCCCGTTGAGGTTGTCGCACCGACGAAGGTCCAAGGGCGCCCGGTTGAGAAGGGGACTCCGGAGTCCTCGCCAGAGGCCGACACTTCCCGATCCGCCGATGCGAAGGCGAAAGAGGGGCGGACGGAGCCCGGGGTGCAAGTCGCACCCGCTCCGTCGAAGTCTGATCAGAAATCGACCGGCGAGTCCCCCGTGCCGCGTGCGGACGGTGAGCAGAAGCCGGCATCCGAACCGATGCCCACGAACAGTGCCGACTCCGGGGAGGGCGGCGACCAGAACGGCGAGCAGGGCTCTTCACGACGCGACAACGACGCCCGTGGAGAGGCTTCGTCGGCTTCGCGTGAACAGAGCGCACCTGTTCCGATTGGATCGAACGCGGCCTCTCAACCCGGCGCTGAATCCGAACCGGTCGCGGAAGACGTACTCAAACCTCGCCCCGTCCAGCGTCACGCCGAACCGGCCCGTCCGAACGCGGAACCCGTGACGGCGCGCGCAGACGCGGCGACGCAGGACGTGCCACAACCCCTGAAGGCTCCACAAGCGAGCGTCGCCGAACGAATCGCCGGTGGGAACACGCAGATCTCCGATCGCTCGTCGGTCCAGGCCGTTCGTGAGGGGGAAGCCCCGACGAACCAGGCCGTCGCTCGCGGGATGAACGCCGTACTCCGGCAGGGCGGCGGGGCCCTCACGATGAAGCTCTCCCCGGCTTCCCTCGGTGAAGTCCGTATCGAGATGACGATGCAGAACGGGCGCGTCTCGGTCCAGTTCGACGTCGGCAATGTCGCGGCGTATCAGGCCATCAAGGGACAATTGACCGAACTCCGCCAGTCGCTCGAGCAGCGCGGCATGACCGTGGAGCGGGTCGAAACGCACGTTTCCCCAGCCCTCGCGCGGTCTGCCCAGGCCGAGAGCAACGCGAACAACCGCGGCGGCGAACAGGCTGCGCATCAAGAGCAGAATGATCGACACGACGCCGCGGGCGAGCAGAGTCGCGGGAGAGCCGACGCGGAGAACCAGGGGCAGCGAGACGAATGGTCCCAGCACGCATCCGATGAACTCGAATCTGACTTCGAGCAGTCCCTGCGCCTCGGGCTTGATGCGGTCGCCTGACGAGGGTGCGTCGCGACTGGCACGCCATTCGCGGTAGGTGGGAACGGGGCGGCGCTGCGCTGGCCCTCGGGAGTACCACGCGATGTCAGCGATTTCAGGAAGCACCGGATCTTCAGGCAACGCCCCTGCGGGCGCGACCGACGCGTTCAGCGCGATGTCCAGCGTGGACTTCCTCGAAATCATCTTCGCGGAACTCACCAACCAGGACCCGCTCGCGCCCAACGAGACCAAGGACACGCTCGAGCAGATCAGCCTGATCCGATCGATCGAGTCCGACCTGTCGCTCTCGGATCAGCTGAAGACGATGGTCAGGCAGAACGAGATCGCCTCGTCGAGCTCGCTCGTCGGCAAGTTCATCACCGGCAAGACCGCGTCTTCGACGGAGGTCGCCGGCTTTGTGGATTCGGTGACGATCACGCGCGACGGTATCCAGCTCAACCTGTCCAGCGGCTACACGGTCCCGCTCGACGGCGTGCAGGAGATCATCGATCCGGACATCATCGCGATCGGCGATCCGGATGATGGCTCGGGCGATCCGGTCGACGGCCCCGATGGAGATGAGCCTGCCGACCCCGACGCGCCGGATGAGCCAGACAGCCCCGACGAGCCCGACGAAGACGATGAGGAAGAGGGCCTCTGATCCCGCCCTTAGCGAGGACCCGGCGTGGCCATCCTTCCAGTCGAACTGCTTAAGAAACTCGGATCCGGAGTGCGTCCCGGCGAGGCGCAGCGTCCGCGCAGCGTCTCGGGTGACACAAGCCACATCGACTTCGCTTCGATGATCCAGTCTGCAAGAGCCGGTCAGGTCCGCTCGGATCGTCCTGTTTCCTGGGAGCGTTCGGGGCGCGAGGACCCCATCGATCGCGCAACATCAGTGATCGAGGAGGCGCTGGACCGCGCAGAAGCGGCTGGTGTCGACTCCGTCGTCGTTGCGCTCGAGGGGCGATTGCTGCGGGCCGACGTCGCGACTCGGACCTTGCGTGACCTCCTGACCGAAGACGCGAGCGTGCTCTCGCTCGACGGCAGCGCGTTTCTCGTGATCCACACCACCGAAGACGAGGTCGGCTCGCTCGCCGACCTCGCCGAGATCGAGTCTGGCACGGAATCTGCGAAGCGAGTCGGCGCGATGCGCATCGGATGGATCGCCAACCGATCGCTCGGCGAGATCGTCGCTTCCGCGGAGACGGCACGCGACGCTGATTGAATGTCTTCCCGTCGGAGACGGGACGAACAGGGCACGGAGGCCCGCCAACTCAACAGTGCGAGGGAAGGTTCGTCACGATGGCATCCACAACCGCTTTGTTCACGGGTCTCGCTGGTCTCAACAGCAACGCCCGACAGCTCGACGTCATCGGTAACAACATCTCGAACGTCAACACGACGGCGTACAAGTCGAACCGACTCCAGTTCTCCTCGGCCTTCAACCGCACGTTCAGCCTGGGCACCTCGCCCAACGCGTCGACGGGTGGCTCGAACCCGGGGCAGATCGGCCTCGGCGTCACGATGGCCGGCACGCAGCGCAACTTCAGCAACGGCGCGATCAGCCCCACCGGGCTGAACACCGACCTCGCCATCGAGGGCAACGGTTTCTTCGTCGTCGAGCGGTCCGGAGAGCGGTTCTTTACCCGGTCCGGCGCGTTCCAGTTCAACTCCCAGAACGACCTCGTCACGCTCTCCGGCGACCGCCTGCAGGGCTACCCGGTCGACAGCGAGTTCAACATCATCGAGGGACGAGTCGAGGATGTGAACATCCCCATCGGCACGCTGACCATCGCCGAAGCGACGCAGAACGTGACCTTCAGCGGCAACCTCAACGCCGACGGCGACGTCGCGCAGCAGGGCAGCGTCATCAGCCTCGGGACGTTCACG
>CAXAVQ010000167.1:0-6309 GCA_963971985.1 uncultured bacterium | reverse complement strand
GAGGCCGTTTCCCGCAGGATCAGCGACGACCGGGTGGCGACCAGCCGCCCGGTTTTTCATTTCCGGGCAAGATTTCCGGGCCATGCTCTTGTGTGTAGGTCGTTTATTGACATAGGCTTACGGCTTCCTGGGGGTGGTGGGGTTGAGGAGCGACCAGGCCGATGCTCATTGAGTGGTACCAGTGCCCCAAATGCGGGCGAAGAGAACGGTGGCGAGCGGAGATCGCCGGCGCGGAGGTCGAGTGCATCTGCGGCGCATGGGTGCTCTGCCCGGATGTGGACGACCTCACTGAATCCGGCGTGAGCGCTTCGGAGTCCGCCGACGGTCTCGTGGCCCGGGTGCAGGCGCCCCGAGATGCCGACGCCGTCGATGACGAACTCATCGAAACCGATGAGCCTACGCCGGTCGAAGCCGAGCGCCAGCGCGTGCACCGCCTCGGGCGGATCGGCGCGTTCGGGCTGACCGCGTGCGGGCGGGTGATCCTCTGGTTCGGTGTCTCGCTTGTGGGCTTTGCCCTACTGGTCCACGCGCTGTACCTGCAGACCATGCCCTACATCGCGTCGGCAGCGGTTGTGGCCCCGGTGTCCTGGTTCTGCCTCTGGCGGGCCCAGCGGGAGTGGCTGGTCGGGCGTCGGCTCATGGACGGGGTTCAGTCGCTCGCCGAGGGACGCGAGCGACTCCGGATCCGCTCGTAGGTCGCCTGGGGGCCGGTGTATCAGAGGGAGTCCCGCGGGCACCTGTTTGCGATGTGCGTGCGATGCGATCGCACCGAGAAACGCCTTTCAGCACTCAGAATCGAGAATCGGCCATGACCACCTCATCCGCCCGCGTCCCTTTCACGATCGTCGCCCTGCTCGTCGCCGCCGGAACCGGCGTCGCTGCGCCTTCGCTGGCCTGGCGGGTGCCCGTCGCCGGGCCCGGCCTCACGCAACGCCCCGCCATCGGTCCGAGTGGTGAGATCGCCGTCCACGGCACCGAACTCGTGGTCATCGAGGCCGACGGCACGGTGCGTTTTCGCCAGAACATCGGCGTGGCGAGCGCGACGAGCAACATCTGTGATATCGACGACTCTGGCAGGATCTACGCGACGACATTCGCGGGCCTGCATGCCTTCGGTCCGAACGGCGATCTGCTCTGGACCGCCGGCGGTGGTTCGCCGTTCACGACCCACGCGGGCCCGAACGTCGGGCCGGACGGCAACATCTACCTCATCGAAGAAGGCCCCGGTGATCTCGGGATGGCCTCGTTCGACCCATCGGGTTCGCTGCGATGGAACGTGGCCGGCTACAACAATGAGATCTTCCAGAACCGCATGGAGATCGCGTTCGATGACGACTCGGTGTTCGCGGCATCGGACTTCATCCCCGTCGATTGCGACTGCCTGACCTCCGGCGTTATCAGTTACAGCTTCGACGGCGAGGAAGAGTGGGTCGCGCTCACCGCCCTCCCGCACCAACCGGTGGTCTCGGCGCAGGGTGCGCTGCACCTCAGGATCGCGACGTTCGACTTCGCCACGATCGATGCCAGCAGCGGGGCGGTCTCGTACGCATCGTTCTCGCCGCAGAGCGTTACCTCCAGCTCACCGGCGGTCGGCCCCGACGGCACCGCGTACGCCTGGGTCAGCGGGAATGATCTGCTCAAGGTCGATTCCAGCGGTTCGACGCAGGAACTCATCAGCGGTGACGGCTTCGTTGCGATGGGGAACCCCGCGATCAGCCCGGACGGTTCGGTACTCGTTTGCGGAACGGCCGACGAAATCTTCGGCGTGCCCGGGGAGATCAGCGGCTTCGACCCGGCTTCGGGCGAGCGCCTCTGGAGCATCGATCTCGGCACCGAGGGCGGCTGGAACCTCGTCGCGACCGGTCGCCCGCGCTTCAGCGCGGACGGCAATACGGTGTATGTCGGTGTCAACGCCGGCAACAGTTCGTACGTCTACGCCGTGGACCTCGTTGAACCCGTGCTCCCCGGTGACGCCGACGGGAACGGTAACGTTGACCTTGCGGATCTGAACATCGTGCTCGGCTCGTTCGGCCAGGATGTGCCCGAAGGCGATGTGGACGGCTCCGGCGCGGTCGATCTGGCCGATCTGAATATTGTTCTTAGTAACTTCGGTGCGGACGCCTGATCCGCGCTCTGAAACCGAAACACAATCACCCCGGTGCAACTGCTTCGCGAACGAGAGCACGGAGCAGCCACCGGGGTGTTCTCCGCGCATGAAAAACGCCCGCTCGTAGCGGGCGTTGGAGGAGCAAGCGTTGCTACTGATCAGCTCGCTTCGGCGCGGGGGTGCGCATCGTCGTACGCGCTGCGCAGCCGCTGCGTGGTCAGGTGGGTGTAGGTCTGCGTGGTCGACAGCGACTGGTGACCGAGCAGTTCCTGCACCGAACGAAGGTCGGCGCCGTTGTCGAGCAGATGCGTCGCGAACGAGTGGCGCAGGGTATGCGGGCTGATCGACGGGTCGAGGCCGACCTGGCGCAGGTACTTGTCGAGCTTGCGCCGTACCGAACGGGAGGAGAGGCGTCCGCCGTGCTTGTTGATGAACAGCGGCGGGGTGTCCTTGTCGGGGCTCCACGCGGAGGAGTAGCGCTCGTCGTTGGTCAGCACGTTGACATAGTGCCGGATGGCGGCCAGGGCGTGCGAGCCCAGCGGGACGAGGCGTTCCTTCTTGCCCTTGCCGCGAATCCGCAGGGCTTCTTGGTTCTCGTCGAGGTCGTGCATGCCGAGGTCGACGAGTTCGGAAACGCGGATACCGGTGGAGTAGAGCGTTTCGAGCATCGCGCGGTCGCGGGCGCCGAGCACGTCGTGGTCGTTCGGGGCCGAGAGGAGCTGCTCGATCTGCTCGACCGTGATCGCCTTGGGCAGGCGCTTGGCCTGACGGGGCGTGCGGATCATGGTCATCGGGTTCGCATCGACGAACGAGTGCTTGAGCGCCCACTTGTAGAACGAGCGGAGCGTCGCGATCTTCCGGGCCATCGTCGCCGGGGAGTAGTTCTGGTCGGCGAGGTGGTTCAGGTAGAGGCGGATGGCGTCGGCGTTCGCCTCGCAGATGTGGCCGGTCAGCGTGCCGGACGCGGCGGACGCCGAGCCCGAGCGCACCTGCTCGACGGCGTTGGCCTCCGCGTTCTGGTCGATGCGGATGTTCAGGTCGTCGGAGAGGAATTCCACGTACTGACGAAGGTCCGCGCCGTAGCACCGGGCGGTGTACGGGCTGAAGTGACGCTCATCGGTCAGGTAGTTCAGAAAGCGATCGATCAGCGGGAGAGAGGAGTTCGTCATTGGAGCGCTCCGAGTGGCGTTGGTGGTGGTGACAGAGAATGCGCGTCGACCGGTGGCCCGGTCAGCCGCGTGGTGGTTTGGGCTCAGGGTCGGGGGTGGTGAACGATTCGAGGGCGGCGTGTACGCGCCGCTTGAGTTCGTGGGCGATCAGAGCGGCGTCGAACCAGTCAAAGTCGACGTCATCGGCCTCGGCGAGTTCGGAGACCGCTTCGAGCAACTCCGGCTCTTCTCCGGTCGCGCAGGCGAGGCGCCAGCGGTGGCCGTTCTTGAGCAGGGTGACCTCGTGCTCGGCGCACGGATCGCCCTCGCCCATCGGGCCGTCGTTCTGGTTGTCTCGGGCGTGCGGTTGCATCGCCGATCTCCTTCGCCGCGCTGAGCGCGGCGGGAGCCGGCGTCAGCGGGTCGGACTGGTGGTCTGCTTCTGGCTACGCCCGGCGAGTCGCTGGCGTTCTTGGTCCAGCAGCGCCGAGAGCGCCTGGAAGCAGGCAAACTCTTCGAACCTCGCCATGCTCTGCGTGTACCGTTCCCAGCCCATGGCCGACTCGGGGTCGTGGCGGGCGTGGGCGTAGTTCTGGATCTGCTGTCGGACAAGGCCGTTGGTCGCGTCGTACATCGCGCTGACCTGGTTGATGGCCTGTCCCGGTGTGCTGGTCTCCGCGCGGAAGGCAGTGTCGCTGGGCGCGGTCTGGAGCGAGCGTGGGTTGAACTCGCTCTGGTCGAGCAGTTGCATCGTCTCCGAACGAGCGAAGAGCACGACGTTGACGCCGAGCGTCGGCGGGTCGTACGGGTCCCAGGCGGTGATGGTCCCGACGAGCACGGCGTCGGCGTTGAGCTGGCGCGCGAGCTGGAGGGCCTGGGCCTGGGTCTCGATCGCCGGCAGCCCCATCGAACGCATCGCTTCGAGGGATCGGTTCAGCGGCAGGGCGGTGATGCCCCGGGCCTGCACGATCTGCGAGACCATGGCGTCGGAGATGCGAAGCTCGTCGGCGAAACTGACGCCCGATTCGTTGCGGAACGGCGCGACGGCCCAGATCACATCCTGCTGATTCGCGTAGGGCGATTGGAGGATGAGCGGGTCACTGTCGTACCGCTGCTTGGTGGAGCACGCGCTCGTGATGACGAGCACGCACACCGAGGCGATCGCCGAGAGGCGACGCAGTGAGCGGTTGAGCATGGCGTGTTCGGTTGTCATGGCGTCCTGCCCGATCCGCCGGGATCCTCCCGACGGGTAAAAGACTTGTGCGTGCCGCGACCCCGATCAGGGTGGGCGTCCGTATATCTTTCTCGGACGTCCGGGTGGCTCGGCTTGCGAATCGCGGTGGGGACCTTTCGGCCAGCACCGCGAGAGAGAGACCACCACCGGGCTAGAACCCCGGGCTGGTCGGAAGAGAGCGGGGGATCATTCGTTCGGGTCGACCTGCACGTTGGCGAGGCCGGTGCTGCTGGGCATCTCGTATCCCGCGGCGGTGATCGCCTGTTCCGGGCCGATCGACCAGATGTTGTCGTTGCCCGAACGGTCGGAGATGAAGTAGATCCGGTTGTCGGGGCCCCAGGTCGGCATGACGTTCACGAACCAGCCGCCGGTGAGGTTGGTGCGCGACGAGCCGTCGAGGCGCTGGATCCAGATGTCCGCGAAATCGGGCTTCTCGGTCTCGTCGGCGGGGGGGTTGAAGACGGTCGAGAAGGCGATGTACTGGCCGTCCCAGCTCCACGACGGGTTGATGATCGCGGCGACGGAGCTCGCGGCGATCTCGGTCGGCATCATGGCTTCGCCATCGATGTAATCGATGGTCCAGAGGCTGAACAGGCGTCCGCCGCGATCGCGGGCACGCTGGAACATGATCTTCTGGCCGTTGGGCTGCCACTCGGGGAACAGGCCGTAGGTCAGGAACTTGAGCTTGGAAGGCATGCGCACGTCGGTCACCCAAATCTCCCAGCGGTCGCTGGTTTCACCGAGGCGACAGAACGACAGGGTGCGACCGTCGGGGGACCACGTCGGGTGCAGGTCGTTGGCGGTGTCCGAGGTGATCTGGACGGCCTGGCCGCCGTCGGAGTTGACGACGTAGATATCCCACGAGCCGTTGCGGTTGCTGGCGAAGGCGACGCGCGAGCCGTCGGGGCTGACCGCGGGCATGATGTCGTGGGCCGGGTCGGAGGTCAGCTGCGTGACCGCAGTGCCGTCGATCGACTTGCTGTAGATCGAGGCGGTGGGGGTGTGGCGGGTCGAGCTGAAGTAGATCGTGCGACCATCGGGGGCGATGGTCGGGTCGAAGTCGATGCCTTCGCCGGAGAAGGTGATCTGGCGGATGTTCTCGGTGGCGTCGGGGAGCGTCTGGTAGGAGTGCGAGCGGGCGTTGGCGTTGGGGATCTCACCGAACAGGCTGAAGTTCGGCGAGCGGGTGGTGCCGGTGGTGCCGGCGTTCGCTTCCGAGAAGGAGGCGGGAACGGTCGTGCTGGGGACGGTCACGGTGCCGCGACGCCCGGCGAACTGGGCGAACGGGTCGCGATAGAACGAGCTGCTGGCGGCCTGCTCGGGCTGGTTGGCGGCGTTGGGCGCGGTGTCGACCCGCGATACCGGCTGCGATGAGGAGCAAGCGGTCAGCAGGGCCGCAGGGCAGAGCAGCGCGACGAGTCCGAGGCGACGGGTGAGCGAGTTCGAGCGGTGCGACATTGGGATCAGCCTCCAGCGGCGTTGGGTGGTAAGAGCAACCGGACCCGGCCCATCAAGATGAACCGGGGGACCTGATGCCCGTGCCGCCGACTCCGTCGACAACCAGGCAGGAACGAAAGTGTTCAGAATGTGATCGCCGACTCTGGCCCTTGCGTCGGGCTCGTGCCGGTTCCCACCGCGTTCCACGCAGAGGGTCTTATCGGACTCGTGGGAGACCTCGCTTGAGGGCGAGTTACACGATCCAGACCTTCTATTCGGACTACAGCGTTTCGGACCTGAGCCGAAAGCGAGCGCTGAGGGCAACATTTCTCGGAACTGGGGGGCGATGGCGGATTTTGCGCGGCGAGCGTCAAAAACGCCGC
>CAXAVQ010000166.1:0-6315 GCA_963971985.1 uncultured bacterium | reverse complement strand
TGTGAGCCCGAATCGATGTACTTCAGGTCCTGTTCGGTCAGGATGCCGACCACCTTGCCGCCGGTCCGCAGCCCGAGGTCGCCGCCTTCCACGACCGGGAAGCCGCTGACGTTGTGCTCGTACATCGCCTGGCGGGCCTCGGCGATGGTGTTGTCCGGTCCGAGCGTGATCGGGTCGGTGATGACACCGTTCTCCGAGCGCTTGACCTTGCTCACCTCGAGGGCCTGAGCCTCGGGAGGCATGTTCTTGTGGATGATGCCGATGCCGCCCTCCTGCGCGAGGGCGATCGCCAGCGACGACTCCGTCACCGTATCCATCGGCGCCGAGACCAGCGGGATGTTCAGCCGGATACCACGTGTGAGTTGGGTCGCGACATTCACCGTCCCCGGCGTCACGGTGCTGTGGCGCGGGACGAGCAGGACATCATCGAAGGTGACGGCCTCGCCGAGGAATTTGTGCTGCATGGGATGAGCGTGGAGCGGGTCGAGCGTCGCTGCGTAGTCTTCCATCTGCAGATTCTCGCCGAGCCGACCGAGGGCGTCAAACCCGGTGCACAGCGGTTCGCGTCAAACCCGGCCCATGGCCGATTCAAGGTGCTATGCCCGTTTCTATACCCCTCATCGGGATCACCACACTCGTTGACGAGCCGAACACACGCATCCGTCGCGCCTACGCCGATGCTGTTTTCCGCGCCGGTGCGACACCGATCCACCTTCCGGTCCCCCGCCCGGAAGACCTCGACCGCGCCGTCGCCCGATACCTCGACCTCTGCGACGGCTTCGTGCTCACCGGCGGCTTCGACCCCGCCACGGAGCGTTATGGCCAGCCGACCGACCCGCGCGTCACCCGCGAGCACCCGGACCGCCAGGCCTTCGAGGAGGCGCTGCTTCAGGCCCTCGATCAGAGCACCAATACCCCCGTTCTCGGTGTCTGCCTCGGCATGCAGCTCATGGCCCTCCACGCCGGGGGCACGCTCAACCAGTGGATGAGCGACACCATCCCCTCCCACGCGACGCACTACGACGACCACGTCCACCGGATCATCCCGGAGGTCGATCCGGCCTCCATCGCCGCGGGCGAGGTCACGAGCTGGCATCGCCAGTCGGTCAGCGACGCCGGCCGGCTCCGGGTGGTGGCGCGGGCCGAAGACGGCGTCATCGAGGCGGTCGATCTGCCCGATCGCCCGTTTTACCTCGGCGTCCAGTGGCACCCGGAGCGCACCCGCCACGATGCCCTCGGCGACGCGATCTTCCGCTCGCTCGTGGCCGGTTGTCGCCAGCCCGCCTCGCGCTGACCCGCTACATTCGCACCATGCCCAAGCCGACCAATCTCTTCACCGCGCCCCCGGCTTCGCCGCTGGTCGCCCCTTCGATCCTCTCCGCCGATTTCGCCGCCCTCGGCGAGGACTGCCGTCACGTGCTCGACGCCCCGCCCGACGGCGCCGGGGCCGACCTGCTCCACATCGACGTCATGGACGGCCACTTCGTGCCCAACCTCACGATGGGCCCGGCCCTGGTCCAGTCCCTGCGCAAGGCCATGCCCGACGCCTTCTTCGATGTCCACGTGATGGTCACCGACCCAATCCAATACGTGAAGCCCTTCGCCGAAGCCGGCGCGAACCACCTGACCTTCCACCTCGAGCCGGTGCTCGACCCCCGCGCCGGCGCCGGGATGTCCCCCCTCAGCGGCGATGGCGAGGGCTATGACCCGCTCGAAGTCGCCCGGGCATGCCACGAAGCCGGCATGACCGCCGGCATCGCCATCAACCCGCCGACGCCGATCGACCACCTGCTCGACCGGCCCGACCTGCTGGAAGCCATCGACCTCGTGCTCATCATGTCCGTGAACCCCGGGTTCAGCGGGCAGTCGTTCATCGCCGAGACCCTCGACAAGGCCGCGAGCGTCAAGCCGCTGCTGCGCGAGGACCAGCGACTGGAGATCGACGGCGGGGTGAAGCCGGACAACGCCTCGATCATCCGGGCCGCCGGTGTGGACGTGCTCGTCGCCGCCTCAGCGATTTTCTCGGTAGAGCCCGGTAAACGCGCGGGGGTCGTAGCCTCGATTCGGGGCTGATACACGCGAAACCGTCCGATACGACGCCCGATAACTTGCCATATACCTTATATATACCTGACAAAATATCGGGGCGAGACTGGATTCACCTTGGATCGTCTGCCGATGCGCTGGTACCCTTTGCCTCGATCCGGCCGCGACCCGGCCACCAACGCGAGACCGCGACCTCCTCCCTCACATGGCCAAGACCAGCACATTCCGTCTCCTGCTGATCCGCTGCGCCCAGACCGAGTGGGATGCTGTCGGTCGCCTTCAGGGATCCGCCGACCTCCCGCTCTCTGAGCAGGGACGCGCCTGGGCCAGTGGTCTCGGCGAGCGTCTCGCCAGCGATGAGGACGCCCTGCCGAAGCCCGGCCTCGTCCTCCATGCCCCGGATGAGGCATCGGCCGAAACAGCCTCGATCCTCGCCGGGCCCTCCAAGGCACGCACCAAAGCGATTCCCGAGTTCAGCGCGATGTCGCTCGGCCTCTGGGAAGGCCTGCGCCGCGAGGAACTCGCCGAGCGCCACCCGAAGAACTTCGGCCAGTGGCAGTCCGACCCCGGCTCGATCAACCCGCCAGAGGGCGATGCCCTGGCTTCCGTGCAGACCCGCGTGCTCTTCGCCATCGCCCGCGCCGCCGAGAAGCACCCCAAGAAGCGAGTCGCGGTCGTCCTCCGCCCGATCGAGTACGAACTCGTCCGTCGTGTCATGATGTCGCTCACCGGCGCCGAAGCATCTGGGCCGTCGGAACCGTTCTGGCCGAAACCCGACGAAGGCTCGAGCGTCGAACTGTTTACCATCAACCCGGGCGACCTCCAGGGCCTGCTCGGACAGACCAAGGCAAGCGCATGACTCAGGCCGCTCCAAAGACCTGGAACGAACTGAAATCCCCCACCACCGGCAGAGTCCCCGAAGGCCTCTGGCTCCGCTGCCCGGCGTGCTCCAGCATGATCTACCGGAAGCAGATGGAGTCGAACCTCAAGGTCTGCCCCGAGTGCGAGCACCACTTCCGCGTGGGCGGTGCCCAGCGCGTCCGTCAGCTCGTCGACGACGGCTCCTTCGAGCCGATGTTCACGAACCTCACGACTGTTGACCCGCTGAAATTCACCGACCTCGTCCCCTACAAGGACCGCCTCAAGAAAGAGCAGGCCAAGACCGGACAACTCGAGGGCTGCCAGGCCGGACGCGCCTTCATCAAGGGTCGCGCCGTCATGCTCGCGGTGCTCGACACCGACTTCTTCATGGGCTCGCTCTCCTCGGTCGTCGGGGAGAAACTCACCCGCTCCATCGAGCACGCGCTCGAGAACGACCTGCCCCTGATCATCGTCTCCGGCTCCGGCGGCGCCCGCATGCAGGAATCGACGCTGAGCCTCATGCAGATGGCCAAGACCTCCGCCGCGCTCGCGAAGTTCGACGACGCCGGGGGCCTGTTTATCAGCGTCCTCACCGACCCGACCTACGGCGGCGTCACCGCATCCTTCGCGATGCTCGGCGACATCCACCTCGCCGAACCGAAGGCGCGCATCGGTTTCGCCGGCGCTCGCGTCATCCAGCAGACCATCCGCCAGGAACTGCCCGAGGGCTTCCAGACCGCCGAGTTCCTGCTGAAGGCCGGCATCGTCGATCGGGTCGTGCCGCGGCGCGAACTCCGCAACGAGATTGCCCGCCTCATCGACTACGCCGGCAAGTAAACCGCGTCCGCGCTGACCCCTCGGCTACAGTGCCCGCGTGACCACCGCTCCCGAATCACCACGCCGGTCCCGCCCCCTGCTCGAAGGCATCGGCCTCGGCGCTGCCCACGCGCTGCTGCTCTGGCTCGCCTTCCCGCCGATCGGCTTCGGGCTGCTCGGGGTGATCGCGCCCGTCCCGCTCTTTCTCCTCGCCTTACGGACCGACCGCCCGTCGCGGAGCGGGCTCGGTGTCGCCATCGGCACCCTCCCGTTCTGGGCCTATCACCATTGGTGGGTCTTCGCGGTCTCCGCCGCGGGCGCACCGCCCCTGATCGTGCTCCAGTCCCTCTGGGCCGGTCTGTTCATCGCCCTCGGCGCGATCGGGTCCAGACGGCTCCCAGGCTGGCAGAAGCCCGTCGCCCTCGCGCTGGTCTGGACCGGCGTGGAGTTCTTCCGGGGACGCCTGTTCTTCGACGGCTACCCATGGTTTCTCAGCGCCCATCCGCTCGCCGACCTGCCGCTCGCGAAGTGGGCATCGGTTGTCGGCGTCTACGGCGTGGGTCTGCTCGTCGCGCTGCTCGGTGCGTCGTTCACACACGCCGCGATCAGCCGATCGCCGGGCTGGCGCAAAGCCATCCTGCCGCTCGCCTGCCTCGTGCTGCTCGCCTGCGGCGGGCTGCTCCCGACCCCCGCCTCGGACCGCGCCGCGCGCATCGCCGTCATCCAGACCAACCTGCCCCAGAGCAACAAACTCGCGTGGGAACTGGAGGACCGGATCGAACGGTTCCGCGCGTGGGCATCGCTGAGCGCGGAAGCCGGGGCGATGCAGCCCCCGGCCCACCTCATCGTCTGGCCGGAAACCATGTTCCCCGGCGCGACGCTCACACCGCAAGCCATCGCCGAGTTCGAGCGGTACGAACAGTCCCAGGGGCGATCCGGGAGCATCGGCACCCTGTTCGTGGCCCCGCTGCTCGAACTGCAGGACCAGCTCGGCGTGCCGATGCTCCTCGGCGCACTCGGGTACGACAACCTCGCGATCAACACCGACGCCGACGGCGGGCTCCGCCTCGATCGTGACGCCTCCTACAACTCCGCCTTCCTCATCACCGACGGGGCGATCGACCCGGACCGATACGACAAGATCTTCCTCACGCCCTTCGGCGAGACGATGCCCTACATCTCGAAGAGCCCCGCCCTCGAACAGGCCCTGCTCGATTTCGCTGCCGGGGGCATGGACTTCGACCTCAGCGCCGGAACCGTCCCGGTCCGCTTCGAGATCGAGACCCAGGACGCCGGCGCCTTTCGCGTCGCGACCCCGATCTGCTTCGAGGCGACCATCTCGCACGTCTGCCGGCGTCTCGTCTACCACGGCGCCGAGCGCCAAACCGATGTGCTCATCAACCTGACCAACGATGGCTGGTTCGGCTCTTTCGACCCCGGCCGGGCAAACCACCTGCTCATCGCCCGCTGGCGGGCCATCGAACTGGGCACGCCTGTGGTTCGGGCGGCGAACACCGGGATCAGCTGCGTCGTAGACGCCCGGGGCAGGGTGTTGGAAGCCGCTGCCCCGCGCCAGCCGGCGAACCTGTTGCCGGTCGAAGTTCCGCTCCCGGGCGATTCCCGGACGATATACGCCGGCATCGGTGACCTCGCCGGCTGGCTGGGCGTCCTGGCGACGCTGGGCCTGCTGGGCGTCGCCGCCAGAAACCGTCGACGCGATCAGAAGACCGTGCCATCCGAAACTTCCGAGCCGAAACCGAGCCCGCAACCATGAACAGACGAACCCTGACGATCCTGACCACGCTCGCGATCCCCGCTGCGATCCTCGTGGGCTGCGCCGGCTCTTCCGGGAGCGATTTCGAGACGTCGAACGACGCGTCGGTCTCTGTCGCCGGCTTCAACGGCTTCGAGGCCCCGCCCCGCCCGCTGGAGGACTACGACAAGGCGCTGGTGCGTTCGACGCTGCGTGAGTCTGCCCTGGAAGTGCTCGAAGACGCGGCGTTCTCGGATTCTGCCCTGCTCCGTGCCAACGCCATCGAGGCGCTGCAGGTCGTCCCCAACCGCGTGGACGCCGTCGCCCGGGCCGGACTGACCGACCAGAACGCCGGCGTCCGCTTCGCCTCGCTCATGACGATCGGCAAGCTGAAGCTGCAGTCCTCGCGCCAGTATCTGCGACCGCTGCTCTCCGATACCGATCCGAGGGTGCGCATGGCCGCGATCTACGCGCTCGTCCGCCTCGGCGAAACGGTCGATCAGACCCCGCTCGCCAACAGCCTGCTGGCCGGAGAGTCGCCCGTGCGCGCGCAGGCGGCGTACATCCTCGGCGAGATCGGCAACCCCTCGGCGGTCCCGATGCTCCGCGACACCGCCGCACCGCCCAGTCGCGTCGAAGGACCGGACGGGCGTCCGCTCGAGAAGCCCGCCCGCCGGATCGACGAGACACTGTTCCGGCTCCAGATCGCCGAGGCCCTGATGAAACTCGGCGACGATCGGGTGAGGCATGTGATCCACTCCGCGCTCTATCCGGCGGCGCGCGACGACCTCGAAGCCGCCGTGCTCGCCGCCCAGATACTCGGCGAACTCCGAGACGAC
>CAXAVQ010000165.1:0-6334 GCA_963971985.1 uncultured bacterium | reverse complement strand
CCACCACGATCATGCAGATCGCCGACCAGACCGTCGTCGAGAGCGACACGGACGGTGCCGGAACGCTCGCCAGCCAGTTGAACACTCGCTCCAACTCGTCGAAGCCGCGCACGCTCGTCGGCAGCGACCTGCGCCGCAGCAGCACGGACAGCACGAGTTCCGCGTGGATCAGGCCCCAGACCGCGGTCACGAAGACCACCGACGTCCAGAGCTGGCTCGCATCGATGGTCGCGATCCACAGCCCGCCGAGCAGCGCCGTCGCCCCCCAGACCGTCGGTCGCAGCGACCGGAACGCCCCGCCGAGGATCGCCGCCAGCGCGAGCCCGAGCGTCAGCAGCGCGATCAGGTAGCCGGGGAACACGTACGGCGAGGGATCCACCGCCCCGACGATGAAGGGCACCGCGTACGCCGAAGCAAGCGACAGGAACACCATGAACAGGCGCCGGTCCTTTGCGCCCAGGCCGATGCCCGTCAGCGTCACGAGCAGCAGGAGCGCGAACGAGGTCCCCGCGCTCATCAGTTCGAAGATGTGTCGAGCGACCAGCACCGTCGCGTAGAGCGTCGCGAGACCGGTGGCGGTCAGACCCGACGACGCGAACGCACCGATCCGCTTGCGCACGCCCTCGCCTGTCGCGATCAACGCGATACCGAACATCGCGCCGATCAGGCAGCGCCACGTCGGCGAGATCAGTTTGATCCAGCCCTGGTCGTAGGCGTACTTGAGAAACAGCACGACCGCGACGACCACGATCAGCGATCCGGCCACCGCGAACGCCTTCGCGCCGAGGAACTGCTCCAGCGAGAACGGCTTCGAATCGGAGCCGAGGCCAAGGCGCTGGCCCAGAGTCGGTTGCGCCGGACGCTGCGATCGGCCTCCGACGTGCTGCGGCAACCGCTTCAGTGCATCATTCGCCGGCCGGGGAGTCGGTGATTCAGGCGTCGGCTTCGGTGGCTGCACCGGAGCGGCGGGGGCCTTCGGAGGCTCAGGTTTCGGCTGGACCGGTTTCTGCTCGCCGGAATCGGTAGGCAAACCCAGCGCTCGCTCGATCCGCGCAAGACGCGATTCGAGCTGCTCCAGACGCTTGCGAATGTCCGGGTCATCGTGGGCCAATGGCGCAACTATCCCGGGTTTCGGGCGTCAACGCAACGGTTTCCCCGTGAGTCAGCGCTCAGGCGATATCGGTGCAGCCCGCTCGCGGACCGATCCGGACGATGCTCACCGTCCCAATCGCTCCTGCGATGACCATCGTCGGGGCGACCCAGACCATCGGGGCGTCGGTCGTCGAGAGCAGGGCGAGGCTCGTTGAGATCGTCACCCACATCGCCACCAGCGAGATCACCTTCGCCCGAAGCGGCATCTCCGCGCCCGGCTCCAGATACTTCAGGAACGGCCCGAAGAACCGGTTCTGTACGAGCGTGCGCTGCAGCCACGGACAACTCCGCATGAAGCAGACCGTCGCCAGAATCAGGAAGATCGTCGTCGGCAGACCCGGCACCACCACACCCACCGCCGCGAGCCCCACACACAGCACGCCGAGGCACGCCAGCAGGATCCGACGCATACGCAGCACCATCCGAGCCGCAAGGTGCGGCCGGTCATCAACGTCCCGGGTCAGGCGCGAGGATGTGGTGTCGAGGGTGGTCATCGGTGGGAGATTTCAACGATACGGGTGTACGTTGGCAAAGGGTACCAGCCCGCAAGAATTCCTGTCAAGCAGTATTGAGATTCAGTCTCAATGAAAAATGCAGATGTTATCGGTTGTCGATTCACTCGGGACTCAAACCCATCCCGATACACCGGTATGACCGCGACCCAGAGCCAGCCCATCGCGACCGATACCACATTTATCGACTCGGCCGGACACGCCCACGCCATCCTGCCCGGCCACTCCCAGTCGCTCTTCGAGGGCGACAGGTCGCACCTCGCCAAGGGCAGCGGCTACAGCGCCCGTCCCGGCGCCTACATGGCCGGCGTACGCAAGCGCGTCGAGCTCGGCCGCGGCCTGCTCCGCACGCTGACCAACACGCACCGCGGTCCGATCCTCGTCGTCGGTGCCGGCGACGGCGCCGAGTGCGTCTGGCTCCAGGCCCTGGAGCAGACCGAAGTCATCGGGCTCGATCTGCGCACCCTCGACCGCATCAGCACCGACCTCTGGGACCAGTGCCGCGCCGTCCTGCACGAGGGCGGCCAGGCCCCCGATTTCCCGCCCGACCCGGGCAAGGTCTCGCTCGTCAGCGCGGACATCGCCGAGGCCGATCTCGGCGACAACCGCTTCGGCGCGATCTACAGCTGGCAGACCTTCGAGCACATCCTCGATCCCGCCGAGGCGTTCCAGCGCATCGCCGCCATGCTCGCGCCCGGAGGCCTCGCCTTCATCGAGTACAACCCCTTCTATTCGCTCGACGGCGGCCACTGGGCCGCCACCATCGACATCCCCTGGGCACACGTCCGGCTCGCCCACACCGATCTCGACCGGGCCATCCACACGCTCCACCCCGGCCGACCAGAGTGGGCCGCCCCCTTCGTTCGCGACGGGATCAACCGCATGACCCACGCCGATCTGCTCGCCTTCGCGTCCCAGGCCGGCCTGCAACTCGAGGCCTTCCTGCCTCGCGTGCGCACAGAAGACGTGATGCTCCTCGACGCCGACATCCTTCAAGCCATACGGCGAGACGACGACCGCCCGACCCTCACCGACCTGACGTCTCGCATGGTGCGAGGGGTGTTCCGAAAGCCCTGACCCTCACTCCACCGTCACACTCTTCGCCAGGTTTCGCGGCTTGTCAACGTCGTGCCCTCGCAGCACCGCCGCGTGGTACGCCATCATCTGCAGCGGGATCACCGTCAGCATCGGGCTCAGCGGCTCCGCCGTCTCCGGAACGTAGATCACGTCCTCGGCGATGCTCCCGATCCGGTCGTCGCCGTCGTTAGCGATCGCGATCACGTGCCCGCCGCGCGAGCGCACTTCCTCGATGTTCGAGAGCACCTTCTCGTACTGCGCGCCGCGGTTGGCGATCACCACCACGGGCATCCCGTCGGTGATCAGCGCGATCGGCCCGTGCTTCATCTCCGCCGCGGGCATGCCCTCGGCGTGGATGTACGAGATCTCCTTGAGTTTCAGCGCGCCCTCGAGAGCGGTGGGGTAGTTCACCCCGCGCCCGAGGAACAGCCAGTTCTCGCGGTTGATGTACTTCTCGGTGATGTCCTTGATCTGCGCATCCTGCGTCAGGATCCGCTCGATCTTCTCGGGGATCTGGTTCAGTTCCTTGAGCAGTCGCGTCGACGCGTCCGGGCTCATGAACCGGCGCCGCGCCAGGAACAGCGACAGCATCGCCAGGACCGCCACCTGCCCCGTGAACGCCTTGGTCGACGCCACACCGATCTCCGGGCCGACACGCAGGTACACGCCCGCATCCGTCTCCCGCGCGATCGTCGAGCCGACCACGTTCACCACGCCGAGCGTCAGCGCCCCGCGGTCCTTGGCCTCCTGCAGCGCGTACAGCGTGTCGATCGTCTCGCCGGACTGCGAGACCGCGATCACCACCGTGCCGTCCTCGATGATCGGGTTGCGATAGCGGAACTCCGAAGCGTACTCGCACTCCGCCGGGATCTTCGCGAGTTCCTCGATCATGTACTCGCCGATCATCCCCGCGTGCAGCGCCGTGCCCTGCGCCGCCAGGATGATCCGACGCGATTTGATCAGCTCCTTCGCGAAGTTCGACACCCCGCCGAGCACCACACGACCCTCCGACAGATCAAGACGACCGCGCAGCGTGTTCCGGATCGAGGCCGGCTGCTCGAAGATCTCCTTCTGCATGTAGTGCGAGTACGTGCCGAGTTCGATCTCCTCGAGATCGATCTCGAGTTGCTGGATCTTCGCGTCCAGCGACACGTTGTCGAGGTTACTCGTGCGGAACCCGTCGCGCGTCACCTTCACCACGTTGTAGTCGTCCAGCGTGATCGCCTGCGCCGTATGCGCGATGATCGCCGCGGCGTCCGACCCCACGATGTACTCCCCGTTGCCCACGCCGACGATCAGGGGCGAGCCCTTGCGCGCGACCACCAGCGTGTCCGGCTCCTGTTCGCAGATCACCGCGATCGCGTACGCGCCGCTGATCTCCTTCAGCGCCGCCTGCACCGCCTTTTCGAGGTCGATCCCACGCTCCGGGTCGAACAGCTCGCCGATCAGCATCGCGAGCACCTCGGTGTCCGTCTCCGAGTGGAACGTGTGCCCCTTGCCCTCCAGGTACTTCCGAAGCGAGGCGTAGTTCTCGATCGTCCCGTTGTGCACCAGCGCGATCCCTGAGCGGTCGTCGCGATGCGGGTGCGCGTTCTGTTCGGTCACCGAACCGTGCGTCGCCCAGCGTGTGTGCGCGATGCCAAGCGTGCCATCGAATCCGCCGGTCTGCTGGAGCTTGTCCTCCAGCACCGAAACCCGCCCGACCGCGCGAGCGACCGACAGCTCCTCGTTCAGAACCGCCACACCGGCCGAGTCATACCCGCGATACTCCAGGCGCTTCAGCCCTTCGAGCAGGATGGGCTTCGCGGGTTTGGTTCCGATATAGGCGACGATTCCGCACATAAGATTGCCTTGCTCCAGATAGGCGTATCCGCCCCAGCTTGCGGGCGACCCGTGATCAAATCCGGTCCACAGCGTACGCCCGTTCACATTCCTCGGTTCGTCATCGGACGGATCCACGCTCCAATCCCAGTCCATCGCCCATCTCGCCCGTCCCGGAATCCGCCGCCTCCGAGGCGTACCATGACCGAGTGACCGACCTCTGGGCCCCACAACGCGAGAAACGCCTGTCCTCCGTCGAGCCGCTGGCCGCACGCATGCGCCCCCGCAGCCTCGATGAGTTCTCGGGCCAGCGCCACATCGTCGGCGACCCGGATTCGCCCGAGGTCCCCCTCCTCCGACGCATGATCCGCGCCGGGCGCCTGACCTCCATCATCCTCCACGGCCCGCCGGGCACCGGCAAGACCACCCTCGCCGAGATCGTCGCCACCGAGTCTTCACGCCCCTTCGTCCGCGAGAACGCCTCCTCCATCGGCGTCAAACGCATCCGCGAGATCGTCGAAGAATCGAAACTCCGCATCGCCGAGGGCGGCGAACCGATCGTCCTCTTCCTCGACGAGATCCACCGCTTCACCAAGAACCAGCAGGACTCGCTGCTCGACGACGTCGAGCGCGGACGCCTCACCCTCATCGGAGCCACCACCGAGAACCCGATGTTCACGGTCAACTCCGCCCTCGTCAGCCGAAGCACCGTCTTCCGCCTCGAACCGCTCGCCCAGGCCGACGTCGAAGCCGTCGTCCGCCGGGCCATCGCCGACCCCGATCGCGGCTTCGGCAAACTCGACCTGACCGTCGACGACGACGCCATCGCCCACTGGGCCCGGGTCTCCGACGGCGACGCCCGACGCGCCCTCAACGCTCTCGAAGTCGCCGTACTCTCGGCACAGGCCGAGGACGCATCCGCCCCGATCCGCATCGACTTCGACGACGCCCAGGCCTCTTCTCAGCAGAAAGCGGTCGTCTACGACGCCAAGGGCGACCAGCACTACGACCACGCCTCCGCGCTCATCAAGTCCGTACGAGGCTCCGACCCGGACGCCGCCGTCTACTGGCTCGGCCTCATGCTCGAAGCCGGCGAGGACCCGCGCTTCATCGCCCGGCGCCTCGCCATCCTCGCCAGCGAAGACATCGGCAACGCCGACCCCCGCGCCATCTCCGTCGCCGATTCCTGCTGGTCCATCGCCGAGCGCATCGGCATGCCCGAAGCGCGCATTACGCTTAGCCAGTGCGCGATCTATCTCGCTCTCGCGCCCAAGAGCAACGCCAGCTACAAAGCCATCGACGCCGCCATGAGTGACATCCGCAAGGGACGGACGCTCGAGGTCCCGCTCTACCTGCGCGACGGGCACAAGACCGAAAGCGTCGGCTCCGAGGCCCAGGGCAAGGGCTACCACTACAGCCACGATGCGCCGCACCGATCCTCCATCGGCCCGGTTTCCGCGCAGCGTTTCCTCGTCGACGAACACGGGCGCACGCCCGAGTACTACAAGCCGACCACCAACGGCTCCGAGCGCGTCCTCGCCGAGCGCGTCGAGGAAGTCCGGCGCATCCGCGAATCCGGTGACGCCCACAAGGATCAAAGCGCCCCATGAAACTCTCACCGAAATCCCAGGCGATCATCCTCGTGTCCTGCTCGGCCCTCGCCGTGCTTATCGTCATGGGCGGCCTGCTCATCGTGCCGCGCCACGCCATCGTCGTGCTGACCATCGGCGCCGCCCTGCTCGGCGCCGCCGGTCTCATGCTCATGCCCGGTC
>CAXAVQ010000164.1:0-6378 GCA_963971985.1 uncultured bacterium | reverse complement strand
CAGGTGCTCTCCGATCACAGCGATCGACTCGCGATTATTGTTACGCACGCCTACATGCATCGCGGCGACCAGCGCATGGACCGGCTTGTGGGTGAGTTCAATGGCTCGCCGTATTCTTACGGCACTGCGGACCTACCCGGTGGCACCTCCGATGGGGGTGATCTGTGGCGTGATCTCGTGAGCCAACACCCCAACACCGTGATGGTGCTCAGCGGACACATCAACGGCGAGAGCCGAGTGTCGGATGCCACGAGCTACGGCAACGTGGTCCATCAGATGCTGACGGATTACCAGGGGCGTCCCGAGGGCGGCGAAGGGTTCCTGCGTCTGATCGAGATTGCGCCGGGAAGCAGCACGTTGCGGTTTCGAACGTACTCGCCGTGGCAGGAGCGCTATTTCACCGGCCCGGGGAGCCATTTCGAGTTGGAACTCCTCACCGCACCGGGTTTCGATGGACGAATCTTTCCCGGTGACTACACGCTCGACGGGCGGGTCGATCTCGAAGACCTGAACCTCGTCCTCGGTGGCTTCGGGCAGCCGTTCACCCTTGAGGATCTCAACCGAGTCCTCGGGGACTTCGGGTCGGCTGCCGACTGATCGTTCGCCCTGGCACAACGAAAACGCCCCGACCTCGGGCCGGGGCGTGTGGACTGTTTACCTTGCACGGAACGATCGGTCGTTACTCGCCGACGACGCGGAAGGTGGAGGTCATGGTCTTGGTTCGCCCGTAGACATCGGTGTGTTCGATCTCGATGCGGTGAGTGCCGCTCGGCAGACCGGCGGGCAGTTGGGACTCCCAGATGTGGTAGCAGACAACCGGGTCCGGCAGGTCGCGCTGGCCTTCGGCGTACTCGGCGAGCTTCGCCTCGCGTTCGAAGAGCGCCTGGTAGGTCGGGTCGACTTGCGGGGCGAACATCATGCTCGCCCACGGGAGCGGGCGGGCGGAAGCGCCGCCCGGCACCACGCGCCAGCGAACGCTGTCGGCCTCGGTGCCATTGAACACGTTAACCACGACGACTGTATTGCCTTCCTCGGGGCGTACTTCCGTGCTACCGGGTTCGCCGATCGTAACCGAAGCAAACTGGTGCTCGGAATGCCGGGCGGCGAAGTAATCGGTCGTGTAGGTGTTGCCATCGAAATTCACAACGGTGTAACCGTTGGGAGTGCCGCAGCGCATCTGGGTGTGCGGAATCAACTGCTCGTCGAACAGGCCGCGATACCAAGATCCGGACGCTGTGCCTGCGTTGATGTGGTGGTGGGCGGTGCGACCGAGGATGCCGGTGCTGTGCTGGTTCTCTCCCGCGGGGCGATAGCCGTCCTCCGCGTCAAAGAACCAGTGGCGCTGGAAATGCGTGTGCCCGGACATGCTCATCGTGTTCGGGTGGCTCGACAGGATTTCGAAAAGGCGGTCACGCTCGGGGATCTGGTGGATGCTCCCCTCCTCAGCAGCCATCGGGATATGAAACATGAGCACGACCAGTTCATCCTTCGGCACGATCTGCAGGTAGTTCTCGATGAAACTCAGTTGCTCCGGGCGCAGGCCACCTCGATAGGTCGCCGAGCGGGGGCGCTTGCCGCCGGGCCAATCCTCGTGCGTCCCGTTGCGGAAGCCTTCGAACCCTTCGTGGATGACGTTGTCGAGCGCGATGAAGTGGACCCGGCCGTACTGAAAGGCGAAGTTGGCAGGCCCGTAGACCCGTTCGTAGGTCTCGTCGGCCCAGCGGTCCGGGTCGCTCGCGGTTTCGCTGGAGTTGCCGGCCATGAAGTTCATGTCGTGGTTGCCGTAGACGTTGTACCAGGGCACACCGAGGAGGGACTGCGCTTCGTTAAGCGGCTGGAACAGGTCGAGCCGATCGCCGACGAGGTCGCCGAGGCTCACGCCGAACGCGAGGTCGTAGCGACCCACGATGGGGTCGATCACATCCGCCCGGAAGAAGTCCACCTCGCGCTCCGAATACGGCTGCGGGTCCCCGAAAGCGAGGATGCTGAACGAATCGGGCTCGGCGTTGGGGACAAGGGGGAAGTCGATGGACGCCGGGAGTTCACCGGTCGGCTCGACGCCCGGCCAGATGAAATCGGCATCGGGCGAGCCGTCGGGCTTGTGGATGTAACTGAATCGTGGCAGCCCCAGTTCGCTAGTCGGCGTGCGATAGCCGCGTGGTTTGATCACGAAGTAGTGGTCGTCGCCGGTGACGGGGAGCTGCCACGCGCCGGACGCATCGGTCAGCGTGACCCGCACGCCGTCAGAGACCGGGACGGCGGCGATGCCTCGCTCTTCGGCCTGGCGTACGCCATCGTTGTTGAGATCGAGAAAAACGGTGCCGCGTGCGACGGAGTCGGCGCTGGCGATGTTGAGCGGTAGAACTGCGCCGACACAGGCTGTCAGCAGGGTTGCGATGCGCATGGTGAAGGTCTCCTTGTGAGGTTGAGGGAACTTCGCTGATCCGTGCCCTGGCGTGTGCGATTGGACGGTGAAGAGTTGGTTAAAACCGGTGTTTGCACCGGTTCTTCGCGGACGGCTCGTCCGCGATTGGCGATGCTTTGTGCTGGCGGCTGTCCGTTTCAGGCCGCTTGTCCGCATTCAGAGAGGTGAGCCGTGCAAAGATTGAACACCCTATTGAACCGTTTCGCGATCGTGGCTGTCGTTCTCGCGTGTACCCTCGGACCTGAAGGGTTCGGCGAAAACGCCGATCGATCCGCCCTGACCGGGAGTGTCATCTTCATCCACCCCGACGGTGCTTCTGCAGCGACATGGACCGCGGCGCGAGCTCTGTACGTCGGGCCCGACAACAACTTGAACTGGGACCTGCTCCCCGCCGTCGGCGTCTATCGCGGCCATATGAATGACTCACTGACCGCCACGAGCAACGGGGGTGCAACGACCCACGCGTTCGGCGTCAAAGTGGCCTCGAGCGCATTCGGGCTCACGTCGGGTGGTGAGCGCGGTGAGCGCATCGTCGATGAACAGGGGCGCTCCCTGAGTGTCGCCATGCAGGCGATGCGCGTCGGCATCCCGGTCGGGCTTGTCCAGACCGGCGTCTCAACGGAACCCGGCACCGCCTGCTTCGTCACCGAGGCCGCGTCGCGCAGCCAGCACTTCGACATCGCCGCCCAACTCATCGAGTCGGACGCCAAGGTGCTGTTTGGCGGGGGCGAGAAGCACTTCCTGCCCAAGGGGACGGTCGGTGTGCACGGCGAAGGGACCCGCCCGGACGGGCGCAACCTGGTCGCCGAGGCCATCGATCGAGGATACACCGTGGTCCGCACCCGCGATGAACTCCTGAGCCTTCCGACTTCGACGGAGAAAGTGCTCGGTCTGTTCGCCTGGGATGCGACCTTCCACGACAAGCCCGAAGAAATTCTGCAGGCGAAGGGCCTGCAGAATTTCGATCCCGAAGCCCCGACGGTGGCCGAGATGACCGATACCGCCATCCGCCTCCTCTCCGCGGGCGGACAGAACTTCCTGCTCGTGGTGGAAGAAGAGGCTTCGGACAATATGGGCAACAACAACAACGCGTCCGGTACCTTGGAAGCCACGCGTCGGGCCGACGAGGCGATCGGTGTTGCGCTCCGCCACTTGGCCGATCATCCCCAGACCCTACTTATCACCTGCGCTGACAGCGACGGCGGTGGGCTCCGGATGAACGGGATCGTGCTTGAACCCGGGGAAGAGGCCCCGCGCTCACTCCCCGCGTGGGATCCGAACGGGTCCCCCGTGGACGGTGTGAACGGCACAGGCAGCGCCCCGTTCATAGCCGCAGCCGATCGAAACGGACGACGCCTGCCGTTCGCGGTCGTGTGGTCCAGCAAGACCGACGTCTCCGGTGGCATCCTGGTCAGAGCGGACGGATTGAACAGCCAGCGCGTTCGTGGGACCGTGGACAACACGATGATTGCTGAGTTGATTCGACTCACGCTTTTCGGTTCGCCCGATGGTCCGGCGGGACCGGCGCTAAGCGCACGCTGAAATTTTTTACGTTCGAACTTGCCCTCTTTGGGTGGATGCCGCTCAAAACCGGCACATCTGCCTAGGTTCGATCACCTGAGCGCCTGATTCGCGGTAACTCCCGCAGAATCAGGCGTTTGTTTCTGCGTGACGAACCCGCGGTTTAATCGTCGTACAAAATCACGTCATCGAGCGCAAACTTCATGCTGCATCGCAGCGTGGATCGAGTAGCGTTTCCAGCGGCGAGCATCGGAGTAAGAACCGTGCTCGTGGGCACCCGGCCTGAGGAGGACCGACTCGTGGAGGTACGGGTCCGGTGCCGAGTAAACGATAGGAGGAGTCCATAATGGACCGTTCATCGACCCGCGGCCTCGCCGCTCTGTTGTCCTGCGCCTGCATACTTTCCACCATCAGTGGTACCGCGATTGCTGCGCCGGATCAGACGACCCTTCTCAGACCGGAAGTGCCCACGAACACACTCAACAACGAAGACGGCTCCGATGTCGCGGAGTCTCGACTGGCCCAGACCATCACCTACCAGGGGCGCCTTCGTCAGAACGGGCAACTCGCAAACGGAAACTACAACATCAACTTCGGCCTGTACGCGAACGCGGTCAGCGGCGGAGCGATCGCGAACTCCGGTGTCATCGTCGTCTCGGTTGCGCAGGGTGTCTTCACGGTCGAACTGCCGTTCGGAGCGAACCTTTTCGACGGATCGAACCGCTGGCTGCAGCTCACGGTCAATGGGGCAACGCTGACGCCGCGCCAGAAGATCAACCCCACGCCGTTCGCCTACACCAGCGACCGACTGGAGTGGCCGGTCGCCGAGAATTACCCGGGCCTGATGCTCGCACTGGCGAATACATCCGGCACCGGCGTAGCGCCGGCGATGTTCGCTCGTTCAGATTCGACGGACGGCAACGCCAACGCGTTCCTCGCGGAAATCTCGAACACGTCACCCGGATGTTTCTCCTCGGCTGTCCGAGGCGTCAACAACGGGGAAGGCGGTTGCGGAATCGGGGTGTGGGGCTCTCACGAGGGCTTCGGCTTCGGTATCTACGGAACGACGGTCGATGGCTACGCCGTTGTCGGACAGAACAGTGACGAGGCCGGCTACCTCTTTTACGGATCGCAGCCGAACGCCTTCGTGGTTCTCGGAAACAGTTTCTACGGTGGTGTGTACGCGAGTATTTCAGGCACCGGACGTGATGCCGGTGGGCTCATCAACAGCACGACCGGCACCAACGTTTCGCTCGCGAACCGCGATTCGCAGGGTGTATTTGCTCAATCGTCCTCAAGTACAAGTTTCTTGGCGAACGCTGTCCGCGGCATCCAGAGCGCTCCAGGCCAGAACGATACCCCCGCGGTGTTCGGTCAGAACACCGACACTGATTTCTACGGAATCGGGGTCCAGGGTGAAGGCAAGTACATCGGTGTCTATGGCATCGGAGATGGCGATGCGAGCGCTTCCTACTACGGAGTCCGCGGCTTCGCCGATTCGGGCTCGGGTGGTGTCGGCTACGCCATCTACGGCTCCACAGGGGGGAGCGGTACGCCGGGTACTTCGCCGGAAACACCAACGTGACCGGCACGCTCTCCAAGGGCGCTGGCTCGTTCAAGATCGACCATCCGCTCGATCCCTACAACAAATACCTCTACCACTCTTTCGTGGAATCGCCCGAGATGATGAACATCTACAACGGCCAGGCTCGCATCGACGCGAACGGTACCGCCACGGTACAGATGCCCGATTACTTCCAGGCCCTCAACCGCGACTTCCGCTACCAGCTCACGCCAATCGGCGCCCCGATGCCGAACCTCTACGTTGCCCACGAGATGACCGAGCAGGGCGTGTTCGTGATCGCCGGCGGCGTGCCGGGAGCCAAGGTCTCGTGGCAGGTTACCGGCGTCCGCGAGGACGCGTTCGCGAACGCGAACCGTATCCCTGTTGAGGAGTGGAAGACCGGCGACGAGGTCGGCAAGCTGCTCCACCCCGAATCGTTCGGACGCAGTACAGCCGAAGGCATCGATGCGTCACGCGAAGCTTCCGAAGCCCGCAAAGTCGACAACTAACCCAGACGCGAAAGGAGATGCAGTCATGCGCGACAAACCAACTGCGTTTCGGAGAGTTCAGGCAGCAGTGGCGATGACCTGCCTAGGCGGCATCGCGATCGCCGGTGGCCCGTTCGAGGTCAACGAGTGGACCGTCGACGGCGGCGGGGGCCTCTCAACCGGTGGTGTTTTCCAGGCCATTGGCACCGTCGGCCAGTTCGACGCCAGCCAGCGAATGAACGGTGGAGGCTTCGAGGTCATTGGCGGATTCTGGGCAGCGGTGAGCTGCCCCGCGGACCTCAACGGCAACGGGACGGTCGACTTGGGCGACCTCAACATCGTCCTCGGTGCGTTCGGAGGCGGAAACGCCGCTGATATCA
>CAXAVQ010000163.1:0-6446 GCA_963971985.1 uncultured bacterium | reverse complement strand
TCAGTACGCCCCGACGCAGCGCGGGCCCGAGCGAGACCTTGGCAATATCGCTGACGAGGATGGGCTGGCCGTCGCGGGCCGTGATCGAGGCTTGTTCAATGTCGTCGACGCTCTCGATGAACCCGAGGCCGCGGACGATGTACTCCGCCCGGTTGACTTCGATGGTGCGGGCGCCGACATCGAGGTTGCTTCGTCGGACCGCGCCGATCACCTGTTGGAGTGACACTCCAGCGCCCCGCATCGCGTCAGGATCGACGTCAACCTGGTACTCCTGCACGAACCCACCGATCGAGGCGACCTCAGAGACCCCTTCCACCCCGGCGAGCTTGTACTTGACGATAAAGTCCTGGATGGAGCGGAGTTCATCGGGCTCCCATCCGCCGGTGGGATTGTCGTCTTCGTCCCGACCTTCGAGCGTGTACCAGAAGACCTGACCGAGGGCTGTCGCGTCGGGGCCGAGTGCCGGCGTGACGCCCGGTGGCAGCGTCCCCGCCGGCAGCGAGATGCGGTTCTCCAACACGCGCGAGCGCGACCAGTAGAAATCGACGCCGTCCTCGAAGACGACGTAGATCGTCGAGAAGCCGAACACGGAGTAGCTGCGGATGTCCTTCACGCCCGGAATGCCGAGTAAGGCCACGGTCATCGGATAGCTGATCTGGTCGTCGATGTCCTGCGGGCTGCGGCCGGGCCACTCGGTGAAGACGATCTGCTGGTTCTCGCCAATGTCAGGGATTGCATCGACGGGAACTGGGTCACGAGGGAGATCACCGAGATCCCAATCGAACGGCGCGACGAGGACGCCCCAGAACAGCGTGCCGATCAGGACAATCGCGACGACGAGCTTCTGTTCAAGGCAGAAGCGGATCAGGGTGTTGAGCGGCCCTCGCGGAGCTTGCGGATGGAGGTCACCCATCGCCGTGCCCCTCGTGTGCGTCTGCCGACGGGACTGCGTCGAGCGGCGGGAAGGACTCGCGGACCTCGCCGCAGCGAAGCATCTGATCGCCGAAGAACGGGTTGTTGATCTGCGTGCCGCGTTGGAGCCAATCGGCCCCCTTGTTGTCGAACGCCATGGGGCAGTGGGCGAGGTTCCAGGTCTCGCTGCCGCGATGTCCGAACCGGCGTTGGAGCGCGATCACGCCCTCGCTCATCCGCTCGAATCGTGCGCGGGCTGTGTCGATGCTGGTGATCGCGTCCTCGACGCGAAGACGGGCCGCCGCCCGACGCCACTCGGCGAGCGGCTCGCCGACTAGCCCAGCTTCCTCGACGAAGCCCAGCGCGGTCTTGATGTCGGCCGCCGCCAGCACGAAGCCGCCGAGGTCATCCGCCGCGAGTGCTTCCTGGGCGTCGAGGTACGCCGCGTAGACAGGCTTGAGCGCGAAGACAAAGCTATCTGGCACGGGCACTCGGCTTGGCATCTCGGGCATCGCGCTGCCCACCATGCCGCCGTGCCCTGCGTGCGCGTTCCCGCCACCGCCGCCACCCGGCGTCATCATGCTCGGCTTCGCGGCGATCTGCATCGCACTGTCGATTCTGAACGCGCCGTTGACCACAACCGAGTCGTTGCGAGTGAGTCCGTCACGGACGATGTAGAAATCACCCGCCCGAGGCCCAAGCACAACGGCCCGGCCCTCGAAGGTCGGCGTCTCTGTCTCCGGTACCTCGACATACACAACCGACCGCGTGCCGGTGAACAGCACGGCCGAGCGAGGGATCACGAGTGGCTCTTCTACACTTGTCGGATCACCGACGACGCCGAGCGACTCCGCCGGCACCAAGTCCATGCCGCAGACATCGCACTGGCCAGGCCCGTCTCTCACGATGGTCGGGTGCATGGGGCTGACCCATCGACCGGCGAGTTCGTTGTTCACGACTGCGCCGCGTGCAGCGACGCGCGTTCTGACCACGGCCGATGCAAACATGCCCGGCTTGAGACGACGCTCTGGGTTCTCTACGGCGACGCGGACCGCCGCGGTCCGTGTTCGTTCATCAACCATCGGCTCGATGAACGAGATTCGGCCCTCAAACGTCTCGCCTGGGTGCGCCTCGACCGTGAAAGTCACACGCTGGCCCCAGCGGAGCATCGGGAGTTGCGACTCGTAGGCCTCCATGTCGAGCCACAGCCTCGACAGGTCGGCGATGGTGGCGATAGGCGCGCCAGTCTGCACGTAGTCACCCTCGCGCACGGCGAGATGCGTCACCACGCCGCCGATGGGGGCGAAGATCGTCAGACGCTCGTCGTCGAATGAGCCGTCTTCGACCGAAGCGATCTGTTCGGGCGTGACCCCGAACAGTCGCAGCTTCTCTCGGGACGCGGCGAGAGTGTCGCGCGTGGCCGACCTGACGAGATCGCTCGTCTCGGTGCTGTTTTCCAACGCGGCCTTTGCCTGGCGGAACTCCTCGAAGGCGGCGATGAGCTCAGGGCTGTAGACCTCGGCCATGTGGTCGCCCCGGGCGATCGGCACGCCGATGTAGTTGACGAAGAGCCGCTCGATACGCCCGGGAAAGTACGCGGTCAGTCGCGCGACCGAAGTCTCGTCATAGGTGAGCTTGCCGTAGAGCCGGACCTCGGCCGTGGGGAAGAATCGGCCAACGGGCGCAGTCTCGATATCGCTGAGTGCCGCAGCCGATTCGCTCATCGTGACCCGCAACTCACTGCCTTCGCCGCCGTCGTCGGTGACAGGGATCAGATCCATGAAGCAGATGGGGCACTTGGCGTTTGGGTCCAGCAGCCGCACCGACGGGTGCATCGAGCATGTGTACACCTGTGGCTGGCCGGTCTGGGCATCAGCGCTACCCTGAGCGGTCTCCGGCTTCGGCTCCGGCGCGGGGCGGCCGAGCCGATATCCGATGACCAATGCTGCGACGATCAGGATGACGGCGACACTCGCGGCAGTGTGCTTCCACACCCACGCCAGCACACCACGGATTCTGTTTGCAATTCGACTCATGGTTCCACCTCGTTGCCGTCGGGCGATGCGGGCACGTTCTCGGCTGGCGTCGTCGGCACCGGCTCTCCGACGAGCGTGTTCAGCCGTGCGAGCGCCTTGCCTCGGTCGGCCCGAGCGCGTTCGGCCGCGACCGCGAACTCCAGCAGCGTGCGCTCGGTGTCGAGCAGGTCGAGGAAGCTGGCATCACCGGCCCGGAACCCGGCGAGCGATGCGCGGAGGGATTCCTCGGCCTTGGGGATCAGCGTGTTCTCGTAGAGGCCGACTCGCCGATTGGCGTCCGTGTGCTCGAACCATGCACGCTGAATGCCCGCCGCGATCCTGTTGGCTCGGTCGGCGCGCTCGTGCGCGACCGCGAGACGACGCGCCATTGACTCCCGCACGCCGGCGTCGTACTTGTCCCGCCAGAGCGGGACGTTGATGCCGAAGCGCAAGAGAATCGGGTCGTCGCCGCTGCCGGGAGTCATGGGATTGATCGCATCGCCGGTGAAGACGTAGTCGAGGCCGACGGTCAAGTCGGGAAGCCCTTCCTTCCGCGCAACGTCACCCAGGTAGCGCTGCTGCTCGATCTCCTCGTCGAGTGCGAGCAGCACCGGGTTTCGGCGGCGGGCGATCTCTGAGAGCTCGGTTGCATCGACGCTCGCAACGCGTCCTTCGATATGAACAGCCCGCGGCACTTCGGCGTCCATCGGACGATTGAGCGCCGCGTTGAGTTCGGCGACGTACGGCGGCCGCATGGCTTCGAGCTGCGTCACTCGGTCTTCGACCTGTCCGAGTTCGACCTGGACCCGGACCAGCTCGGGATGCGAACCCGAGCCAACTCGATAGCGGGCACGGAGCACTTCCTCGAACGACCGGAGCAATTCAAGGTTCTCGCGGGTAATCGCGATCGTTCCGTCGAGGTATACAAGGTCGTGGAGTGTGGAGACCACTCGCTCGGCCACCTTCAGCCGGACCGCTTCGAACTCACGCCACGCGGACATCGCTGCCTTCGCCGCGGCGTCCTCACGGTCTTGCAGCGTGCCAAGCCACGGGAACGTCTGCTCGACACCGATGCGCGCTTCCTGCGGCCCGGTGCGGGTCTGCACTTCCTCGATGTAGTAGCCGAACGCAAGCCTGGGGTCAGGGAGCGCAGACACCTGCGGCAATCGCTCCGAAGCTGCCCGCCACCGTTGGAACGCGGCTTCGACCTCCGGGCTGTGGTAGAGGGCGTACCGAATGTACTCATCCGGCGAAGCGGTCACGGAGAGCGCTGGCGCTGCCGCCGCGCTCTCGGTCTTGTCTCGATACCGAGAAGGCGGAGCATCCCGAACACCCTCTGGCGTGGTGCGCTCAAACGACTCTGATATGTCTGGCTGGTCGAACGGGGAAGAGCACCCCGCCACAAGCAGCGGTGCAACGGCACACGCCGCGCACGCGAGGATTCGCGACGCCATAGCGGTCTCCTGGGAATCTGGAATGAACCGGTCCAAGCAACTGGCAGGGAGGTGCTCGCCGAGTCATCGGCGCGCAGTATCCCTACGGAGCTTGGCGGCTACGTTCGCCAGATACCCAAGAGGGCTTGGATCTCGTTGTGGGTCTTGTCCGCCGACAGTCCGAGCACCAATGAAGCAAGGCGGGACATGGTGGCATCTGGCTCGGCCGCAACTGTCACTTGGGGCGAACCGTTTGGCATGCCAGTGACCGTGTCGCGGTCGGACCTCGGCAACGGCGCTTCGGGCTTGGGGTCAGAATCCGGTGCTGGGGCCGTGATACACTCGCACGGACCCTTGCTCATTGGGCAGAAATCGCCGTCGCAAGAGTCGCAGTCGCAGAGACTCATCTGCACGACCGGCTTGTGGCAAGCCGACTCGCCACACTGTTCCTGGCCGGCCGCAACACCGACACCAAGCCGTGGCAGGCCGGCGGCGAGAAGCACCAAGATGGCGAAAGTGCGCATCATGATTAAAAACTCTAGCGAGCAGACGTATCCACGTCAACCCAGCTACGGCGGTGAATATTCCATCCATGGAAGCCGGATTCACCTGCGGCCACTGGCCTCTATCCTTCTGTCATCGGCCATTTGCAGTTCAGATCCCCGCTGCTGAGTCCAAAAATGGCGTTCTAGCAGGCCTGGTGGCAGCGACGGGGGCTCTCCAAGGCCGAGTTGAGGCGAGCTTGGACCAATAGGGACAAACCGATACCCAGAGTGCCTCGGGGAGAATCAGGACGAGCATTGCGCGTGGATGGACACGCTTGCCAAGTCCCACCGTCGAGCCGAGCCATCAAAGTGGGTAATGCAGGGCGATCAACCCACGCCACTGTCAGTTGGGAACGAACCGCCGAGGCTACGGTCTGACGGCTCGGAGCTGTGATTCGATCTCGTCGACGCTCGGCAGCCCGCCGGGATACATCCGGCAGCCCATGCTCGGTGATGTTGGTGCCGGTAGGCCGAAGAGATCCTCGTCATCGACCAGGGCGGTCGGGGTCGGATAGCCGCGCCGGAGATCATCTTCAGGAAGCGATTCTTGATCGATGTACAGCACGTCAAAGCCTCCCACGGTCTTGGCAGCTGCGGTGACACGCTCTCGAAATGCTGGCGTGTTCGGGCATCCTGCAAAGCCAAGGACCTGAATCTTCACGGCGTCTCCGAGTTCTGGGGAAGCAGCCTGCTGACATCCCATGTGAGCGAACGTCAGCATGAGACATAGAAGAAGGCGTGCCATCTCCACATGGTACAACTGCTTGTTGGTTCGGGATATTCCAATCTGCCATCTCAACACCGGCCAATGGCGGCGCATCCGATATTCCGCCTGGATTGCGACACAGGAGGCCGTTGGTCTCCTGGCCACCAAGGGTCGGTCATCGTCGTGCTGCGGCTTGGATGTCCTACAGGAGCAGATGGGCGGGCTCCTGGCCTGCCCTTTGGGCTTTCCGGGCGAGGGGGTTGTCCCTGCGAAAGGCTGGCGAGAGTTCCGTGCGCCGCTCACCAGCAAACACCGTTTGAGTAGTTCTGGGAAACATGGTACTCATCGTCTTGACGGCACCCGCAGCCCACCAGACTTGAGTGTTCCTGTTGCACGCCCCGGGTCGCCGTCCATTGTCCTTTCCCATCGCTGAATCGGGTCCAGAAGTCACCCGCTGGTTTCGCTGCGTTGAGCGTCGCTCGTCGCAGGGAAGCCGGTGGTGCACGCACGGTTTCACACAAGGTTCAGCAACACCCACACGCGAAAGGACACACCATGGGACAGATTCTCAAACGGGCTCACGACGAGCTTTTCCGTCGAACGGAGGACGAGTCGTTCGCCACCATGCACGAACTCTGGCAGCACTGCTACGACAGCCGCCAGAACACCGAGGTGCTCTGGCACCGCCCGCAGGACATGGCCGCCGTGCCGTTCGAACGACGGCTCGAACTCGCCGTCACCCCCGCCGACACGCGGCGGCTCAATAGTTGGTCATTCGGCCAGCTCTGCCAGCTCTCCGGCGTCAGCCGTGACACCGTCAACCGGCTCAGCCCGG
>CAXAVQ010000162.1:0-6462 GCA_963971985.1 uncultured bacterium | reverse complement strand
CATCGCCTTCCTCACAGGCCGGTCGTTCCCCTGCCCGCGCTGCGCCTACGACCTGCGCGACATCCGCGCCGCCCGCTGCCCCGAGTGCGCCGAGCCGCTCATCCTCACCATCGGCACGCCGCGCGTCCGATTCGGCTGGCTGATTGTGGCGATGGTCCCGGGCAGCTTCTCCGGCGTCGCCGCGATGTTCCTCGCCGTCCCCATCGCCATCACACTCTGGCAGGCATTCCCCAGGCCCTACGGCGTGCCGGGTCCCATTCTCGCGGCGGACCTTTTCGGCTTCGCAAGCCTGGCTGCAGTCGCACTCATGTACCGCCACCGCCTCGCGTTCATCCGCTGGTCGGTTCGACGCCAGGCCCTGTTCGCCCTCGGCATCTGGGCCATCCACATCCTCGCGTTCGTCGTGCTCGTCGTCGCGATGAACCTCTGGTATTGATGACAAGTTCATTGTGACATCGCGTCGAGCCCGGTAGTCTGAAACCGCCATGACCGCTCCCGACGCCTCCCCCGACCCCCGAATCACCCTCGCGGTCGTCTCGAACGGCACGACCGACGTCCCAGCCGACTGGGCGCGAGCGTTGTCCGATGAAAACACCGTCGGCCTCACCGCGCTCGACCCCGATCTCGACCTGCTGTACCGCCGGCCGACCTTCGAAAACGCCCGCGAAGAACAGGCAGCCGGCCAGCGGGTACTTCGGTTCCGCGCGTCCGGTCGGGTTCGCTCCAGCATCATCGCGAGCGTGATCCTGTTCAGTGTTCTCGCTGCGATCGTCGTCCTGAGCGTTCGCGAAATCGGAGAGCCCGGTTTTGATGGTTACGCAATCGCCACCTCGCTCTTTTACACACTGCTCTTCGCGTGGCTGGGCGTGCGCACGCTCTCACTCGCCCTCATCCGCTCGAACATCCGCTACATCGCCGACCCGTCCGCCCCGCACGGCGTCCGTCTCGAGGCCGTTCTTGTCTTCGATCGCTTCTTCGGGCCGCAGACCGTCCGCTTCTCTTTCCACCCCACAGCGATCCTCCTCGCCAATCGCCACTACCCCGGCGAGGAGAACATCCCGATTAGCCATCCGCGCCACCAGGTCCAGCAGTGGACCGACGGCGCGGTCCTCGCCGTCGGCGCCAACTCCGAGTTCGTCGTCATCGGCTGCCATCGCAACCTCGACCTCGCCCGCGAGGTCCTCCGCCAGTCCGAGATCTGTACCGAGCTCACCGCCTGCGGCGTGCCGGTCCTCGAAGCACCGCCTCACCTCTACCTCGACATGCCCCCGCGCCCGCCGCTCCCCGACGACAAGCGAGAGTGGAAGCCACAGAGGTCGGACATCGATATCCCACCGCTCACCCCAGAAGAACTCCGCACGCTCTTCGACAGCCTTGATCAGCCGAACCCGAAACCCTGCGACCACACCTTCACCGAGACGATCGATGTCCTTCAGGCCAACGATATGCCCGTCGAGCCCACGCTCGAATGGCTCGAACGCAACGGCGCCCACTGCGACTGCGAGGTGATCTTCAACACCGCGGCCGAATGGGGCGAATGGGCCCAGTGGGAACCCGCGGACGAAGAGTGATTCCCGCCTACTCCGGCCGCCCCACATGCTGATCGATCAGCACCGGGTTCCCGTCCGGGTCCTCCAGCACCACGTGCGACGGCCCGTCGCCAGCCGCGGCGGACTGCACCGGCTCGATGCCGCGCTCGCGCAGCATCCGCTCCAGATCGCGCACATCCGTGAAGGACTCGAGCGCCTCGGCCTGCTGGTTCCAGCCGGGGTTGAACGTCAGGATGTTCTTCTCGAACATCCCCTGGAACAGTCCGATCGTCGTCGTGCCGTTTCGCAGGATCAGCCAGTTCTGCGCCGCGTCGCCCATGACCTGTTCAAACCCAAGCTTCTCATAAAACGCCCGCGACGCCGCGAGATCCTTCACGGCGAGACTGATCGAAAACGCGCCCAGTTCCATCCGTTCCTCCTTCGGTGCTGGGGCCTCAGGCCCGTTCTGAGTTGTGGCGCAGCCGGTGATGGGCAGGACCGCCAAGACACACGCCGCTGCTGATCTGATCATCGTCGTTCCTCCTCGTCCGGGATCCAGCATACCGTTGTGAGAAGTCCGACTGGATATGCTGATCGGGTGTGCTTCCTGCGTCTCATCCTCATCGCGTCCGTCGTCCTCGGCCTTGCCTCATGCCGGGAGCCCGAAGTGTCTGACCAGCCCGAACAAACCATTTCGGAACTCAACGACGAGTTCCGAGAACGCCTTGAAGCTCAGCGTAGTGTCGTCAAAGCACACCTCGGTGACGATCAGGAGAATCTGCGCAAGTTCGAAACAGCCGCTGGCAAAATCGGAACCATCCGGGCCATTCTCGACGCCGGCATCTACAGCGTTGATGACACCTACGAACTGCAGTGCCTCGGCATCGTTCTCGGTGATGCGTTTGTGCAGGACATGGGCATGCAGTGGGTCGTCGTCACGGACGAATTCGGCACCGATCCCGCCCTTCGAGATCCAAACTCCAGAAGCATCCTGATCTTCCCGCTTACGATGATCTCGAAACGGATCGAGCGCGGCGAGCAGGTTGACATCTTTGACCTCTACAACGGCGTCGCCAACGAGATCGAGCAGATGCGGGCGGAGGGGTTCTAGCAGGCGGTTCGCGCGACCAGCCCCTCCAGCGCCCCCGCAAACCGACCCGCGAAATCATCGTCCTTCACCGGGTACAGGTACGGCTCGATCAGCTCCAGTTCCATCAGCATCAGCCCGCCGTCCGACGCGCGCACCATGTCCACCCGCGCGTAGAGCAGTTCACCCGGCACCGCATCGATCACGCGCTGCGCCGCCTCCAGTTCCGGCGCGCTGGGCGTGTGCCCCCGGTCCGTGCCGCCGTACACCGCCTGGATCCGGTACTCGCCCGCCTTCGGCAGCTTCTGCACCGCGTGCGTGAACGCCCGCCCGAAGTACAGCAGCGAGTACTCGCCCTCCGTCAGGATCGACTCCACAAACGGCTGGATCATCGCCCGCCCCGGCGGCAGTTTCTCCGCTTCCGGCATCGCATCCCCACGCGACAGCAGCACCTGCCGCCACGCCCCAGCGCCGACCTCCGGCTTCACCACGATCCGCTCGCATCCCAGCTCATCGAACGCCGCCCGGATGGTCGGCTCATCCGCCCGCTCGCGCCACAACGTCGGAAGGACTCTGGCCCCGCCGCGCTCGAGATCGATCAGGTACCGCTTCTGCATGTTCCAGACGACCGTCTCCACCGGGTTCCACACCGGCGCAACCCGCTCGATGCGCCGAATCGCCTCCACGAACTCCTCCGGACGCTTCACATAGTCCCACACCGTCCCGACCACGAACCCATCAAACCCACGCGACTCCACCCCCGGCTCATCCCACACCGTCTCCACCAGCTCGATCCCCCGCGCCGCACACGCCCCCCGCAGCGGCCCGAACTGGATCCCGTGCAACCCGAAATCCGGGCGGGTGTCTGGCTGGTCGGGGAGCATGTCTCGGGACATGAGGTAGGCGATCCGATGCATACGACCCTCGGGTGAACAGGAAGCGAAACGTGCCGGAAGAGACCATACGGCGGCCACTTCAACTGCTGCGCAGAATAGAGTAGCCGAGCGCGATTGCTCCTTTGCCCGTCGGTCAAGTCCTGCCGAGCAGAGCCCTCACGACGCCGACATATGTGCTGCGATGCGGGGCGGTGGCCATCCACTGAAGTGAACGATCAGACCCCGGTGCGAGCCGGCGGCTTTCGTGCGCTTCACGCGTGAATCGTTCAGGGGCAATCGGTCCCGAACGCGCCGAGCACGGCGTTGAGGTCGGCGAGGTCGACGACGCCGTCGTCGTTGGTGTCGCCGTCGGGGGTGGATGAACCGAAGTTGGCGAGGACGAGGTTAAGGTCGGCGAGGTTGATGGTGTTGTCGCCGGTGACGTCGGGGCAGACGTGCGCCGGAACAGTCTGGTTGAGCAGCACGCTCACGCTACCCACGTCGGAAGTCGTGTTCCCTGCTTCCACATTGGTGACTGCAAGGTCCATCGCGTCATCGTTGTCGAAATCAGCGATGGCGATCGCGAGGGGGTGATCGCCGGTGACGAAGTCCTCACGCACCGGGAACGTGCCGTCGCCCGCGCCGAGCAGGACGGTGAGCGTGTCCGACTCTCTGTTCGCAACGGCGAGATCCGGTATCCCGTCGCCGTTGAGATCACCGATCGCGACTGCGCGAGGACTGACGCCCGTCGCGAACTCCTGGCTGGTCTGGAACGTGCCATCCCCGTTCCCCAAGAGAACGCTGACGGTGGTCCCTGGAACATTGAAGAAGAAATTGCCGGTATTCGCGACGGCGAGATCGGGAACACCGTCCGCGTTGAGGTCACCGATGGCCACCGACTGTGGCAGCAGGCCGACGGTCCATGGTTGCGGCTTCGAAAAGGTACCGTCACCGTTGCCAAGCAGGACGCTGACGGTATCGGCCTCACCGTTGGCTACCGCGAGATCGGGAACACCGTCGCCGTTGAGGTCGTCGATCGCCACCGAAATCGGCTTCGCACCGGCGGGAAATTCCTTACTCGGTTCGAAACCACCATCGCCCGTGCTGAGAAGGATGCTGACGGAATTGCCTGTTGAGTCGTAGATGCCGTAATTCGCGACGACGATGTCGGCGAAGCCGTCGCCGTTGAGGTCATCAGACGCGACGAAACGCGGGCTGTCGCCGGTATCGAACTCCACGTGTTCCTGGAATGAACCGTCGCCGTTTCCGAGCAGAACGTTCACGCTGTTCCTGTTCTGACTGACCGCGGCGAGGTCCGGGACTCCGTCTGCGTTGAAATCACCGGTGGCAACCGAGTACGGCTGGAACGGAGTGTAATAGTCAACACGTTCCTGGAATGTTCCGTCTCCGTTCCCGAGGAGTACGCTCACGGTGGCGTCGGACAGATTGGCGACGGCGATGTCGTCCTCGTCGTCGCCGTTGAAGTCGTCGATCGCGATCGAGTACGGGGTTCTTTCGACGGCATACTCCTTTCGCGCGAGGAACATCTCGTCTCCACGGCCCCACAGCACGCAGATGTTGTTCCCCGGAGGCTGCCTGGTCGTTACCCAGCCGATGTTCGTAGCGGCAACATCGGCAGTTCCGTCATCGTCGAAGTCGCCGACGGCGACCGCGAACGTTCCTGATCCCGCGCTGACCTCTTGCCGAGGCTGGAAACTGGCGTCACCGTTGCCACGGAGCACGCTCACGCTTCCCGAGTCACGATCTGTTGCGATGATGTCGAGTATGCCGTCCCCATCGAGATCGTCGATCACGAATCGCACGGGACCGATGCCGCAATCGAAGTCCTGCGGTTCCTGAAAGCTGCCGTCGCCGTTTCCGAGCAGCACGCTGACGCTACCGGGCTGGTTCCGTGAAACGACCAGATCGGCGGTACCGTTGGCGTCGAGATCGTCGATGCCGGCCCATTGCGCGCCCGCGCCAATCGCCACCTCGGCGGACGCCTGGAACGTGCCGTCACCGGCTCCGAGCAGAACGCTCACCGTACGCTCGACGGCGCTTACGGTCATGATGTCGGCGTTGCCGTCGGCGTCGATGTCGGCGGAGACGATCGCAACAGGGAAACGGTCGACGCCGTACTCCTGGGGCTGATGGAATGATCCATCGCCGTTGCCGAGAAGCACGCTGATGCTTCCGGTAACCGTGCGGTTCGCGGTGATCACATCGGCGTCACCGTCTGCGTTCACGTCTGCGATGACGAGCGACGAGCTCCCTTCCGCGGCCGGGAAGGACGATGGTTTTTGGAATGTGCCGTCGCCATTCCCGAGGAGTATGGTCACGGACCCGGTGCTCCCGGTCGCGACAGCGAGGTCGAGGACGGCGTCGCCGTCAAAATCGCCCGCCGTAACGAACACCGGCCTGGCGCCGACAGGAATCTCCTGCGGGGGTTGAAACGTGCGGTCGCCGTTGCTGAGCAGAACGCTGAGACTCCACGACTCTCCGTTCGCCGTGACCAGATCGGGAACGCCGTCGCCGTTGAAGTCCTCGGCGATCGCAGCAACGGGACTGCCACCCGTGATCAGCGCTGATCCCGGGAAAAGCGGGCCGGCGGCCAGGGCGGACGGCGGCGCGATGGCGAGCAGTGCCGCGGATGCGACGGTACAGGCGAGGCAAGACAGGCTATCGGGCATAGATTCGATCCTTACGGCGGCACGGCAGATGAGGCGTATCGGCATCACGGGCGTTCGGTTCAGGATACGTCCAATGAATGGGCGTTCAACATCGACCCCTTGGAATGGGTGTTTGGGCAGATTTAAGTCGGGCGACGGAGATCCGAGGGCAGTCGTCCATCCCGGTGGAACGCCGAGAGAGTCGGACCCGATGCTCAGGGCTTCTGTTGAGCGTTCTTCTCGGCGGCGAGGGCTTCGGCGCGTCGTCTGGCCCGTTGTTCGTCGCGTTTGCGTTTGAGTGC
>CAXAVQ010000161.1:0-6485 GCA_963971985.1 uncultured bacterium | reverse complement strand
CGACGACGGCGTCGCAGAGCGCTTCGGCGAGCGTGGTCGGCGGAACCGGCGGGGGCAGCATCTTCGGCGGGGACGGGGGGCAGCTTGGCGACACCTATGTCTACACCTATTCGCCGGACTCGCAGGCGGACAATCTGGTGCTCGCGCCGGGGACGGATCTGGGCGAGGGGAACACGGCGACCGGCGCGATCGGTGGCGGGCCGGGGACGTACCGGGTGTACGCCTCGTGGCCGTTCACGAACAATGTCAGCGGTGGAACGGTGACCTACAGCATCGACAGCTCGATCGATTCGGCGCAGGCGTTCGTCGATCAGAACTCTCGCGGCGATGCGTGGGTGTTCATTGGCGAGGTCGAGTACACCGGTGGTGCGATCACGGTGACGCAGGAGGCGAGCTCGAACACCTTCATCTCGATGCGCGCGTACGGCGTGCTGTTCGAGAAGGTGGAAGACGGGCCGCTGTGCGCGGATGTGACCGGTGACGGGGATGTGGACCTGAAGGATCTGAACCGCGTGCTCGGGACGTTCGGCATGGACTTCGAGCCCGGCGCGGCCGGCGACGCCAACGGCGACGGCACCGTGGACCTGCAGGACCTGAACCTGGTGCTGGCGCAGTTCGGGACGAGTTGCTGAGCGGTTGATCTGGTCCGTAAGAGGCGATATTCCCGCCGAAACAAAAAAAACTCGGTCCGCTGTTTTGTTCTTGTTTTCGTTTGGAAAGGTCGTATTCTCGGTCGCGTCGGTGCTAGTCTCGCCTCCACGTTGGTTGCGGACCCGCACCCGGAGGAACCCAGGAATGAAGACCATTCTGAATCGGCGCGAGCGCCGCCTTTTGGCCAAGGCGACGCTGGCGACAGGTATCGTTGTGGCCCCACTCGGCATGACCGGTTGCGACAAGTGGCCGGAGGACTGCACCCAGTTCGTCTGCGAGCAGATCGCGATCCACGCTATGTCGTTCATCCGTGGAGAGCGTCGGTGCTGCCAGTTGCCCGAAGTATCGCCGCCGCCAAACCCGTGCCCGGAAGTTCCGGCGGACATGCACTGTTGCAGCGCGAGTTTGCAAGCAAAACTCGATCAAGCGTCACTCTTGCTTTCGCAGGCGCATGTGGCGTGTATTCAGCGAAACAAGGAAGCGTGGAGGGACATCCTCGCCCAGTTGACGGAGCTGCTGAAGAAGCCGGTTCTCGCGGGCCCTGGTATCGGCGTCGCGGACGACGGACGGATCGGCAACAACCTTGTGTTCCTCGCGCCGACACAGGTCGTTGAGTTCCAGATGTTCGCCGCGCCGACCAACGACTGCAGCGCGCTTCCGACCGCGAAGGTGGATGGAAAGAAGTATCTGATCGAAGCGGCCGGTCCGGCGGCGCAGCACGCCGTGCAGAATCAGGGTGCCGGCAATACCGTTGAAGTGGAAATCATCGACCCGCTCGGGGACGGCGCGATCCAGAGCTGCGCGTTCGAGTTCGATCCTGGATCCCGGGTGATCCTCACGCTGGGCGGCACACCGATGATCGCTGACATTGAAGCAGCGCTCTCGACAAGCGAGTTCGTCCAGCAACCGGATGGGTCGTGGTCGTGCGTGCCGACGGTCGCCTCCCTGAAGCTCACGGGCGAACTCGGCGACATCAGACTGCTCCTTGATACATCGTGCCCGCACAATCACGTCACTGTTCAGCCGGACGGGGTCGGTGCGCTGCGGGCCGCGTTCACGATCTCTGCGAGCGACCTCATCATCAACGAATACCTGTCGATCTGGGAAACGGTCTGGCTGGACATTCCGTTCGTGAACACCGCCGAGGGCTTTGACTTTTCCGCGATCCTGCCCCGCAACGGGCTCCAGACCGCCCCGAGCGTGCTGTTCACTCAATCCGAGAGCAATTCGAGCCAGCTCGTTGACTGCTCGGACCTCCCTGTCACACAGTCGAACAACCCGTGCGATATCCCACCCGGTTCGCGATGGAATAACGGACAGATCTGGATGTTCGAGACTATCTGCTATACGCAGCAGCAACTCGGCTGCCAGTGAGACGCAGAGCGGCTGCGCGTTCGACCGAATCCAATCAAAAAGGACACCGGCCCGACGGGCCGGTGTCCTTTGCGGCGCTGACTGCAGGGATCAGCGACGGCGACGGCGTCCGGCGAGGAGAGCCGGGGCGCCGAGGAGGGCGAGGGTGCTCGGGGTGGGCACGGCGGTGAGCGTGATGTTGTCGATCGCGAGATCGAAATTCGTGAACGGGTAGAAGAAGCCGAGCTCGGCGCTGTGGATGACGACCTCGTCCACGCCGGAGATCAGTTCGGCGAAGGTGACACCCTCGGGGAGCGTCCAGTTGCCCTGGCTGTCTTCGGCGCCGTAGGGCTGCCAGCCCGCGGGGAGTTCGGCGGAGTTGGGGTCGAAGGTGACCGAGTAGTTGGTCCAGTCCTGGCCCTCACCGGAGACGGTGCCGAGGGTGAAGAGGACGGAGGCGTAGGGGTAGAAGCCGTCGGCGAGGTCGTAGTTGCGCATCTCGAAGATGACCGACCGGTCGACGGGGCTGCCGAAGAACAGGATGTGGTTCGTCTGCATGTCGAAGCTGAGTTCGAGCAGGTCGCCCTTGGCCCCGTAGTCACCGAGCAGGTCGGGGTTGGTGTTGTTGGAGAACTCGAACCAGAACATCTCGGTGACGCCCGGGATGCGGTAGTAGTCGTTGGTGCCGTCGCTCTGGACCTGGGCCCCGCCGCTGCCCTGCCAGCCGTTGGTGCCGCTGGAGAAGTCGGTGTGGGAGATGGTGTCGGCGGATGCGATCGCGGATGTGGCGCCGATGGCGAGCGACGCGAGGAGGACGGGGTACGAAACGGGTTGGGTCATCGATAGGCTCCTGGACTGAGTGCTGTTCCGAACTGTTCAGAACAGGTACAGGATACCCCCAGATCGGCCCCGTGCAAGGGGCGGCGAGGGGTTTGGCCGATTCCGGCCCCGATGCCTGCGAAAGTCCTCGCGCGTTCGCGTTCGGACCTCAAAGGTTCTCTGACCGTCACAACCCGTACAGGTTCCGACGCCGTGGGGCGTTTTCGCTCAAGTGGCGGGCAATCTGGCCGGTTGAATCGGACGGTTGGGGTATGGAACCCTTCAACGAAGAATCGAATTCCCCTTCCGACTACCCGATTGGCGATCTTCGTCGCCAGAACGATCGGATTTCCGAGCCGAAGCCACCGGCTCGGGCTTCGATCGACCCGCGCCACCTGAAGGCCAGGCCTCTGGTCCGCGAGCCGGCGCCGCAGCGTCCTCCGGCCGATCCCGTCGAGGGGTTCGTGGTCCGCGAGGGGGAACTGCCCTGGATCGCGGATGTTCTGGAAGAATTGACACCCCGGCAGAGGGACGTGCTGCTGGAGTGCTGTAGCGGCGGGACGAGCGTGGAGATCGCCGCGAGGATGCGGATCAGCCAGTCGACGTTCCAGAACCATCTGCACGCGATGAGCGCTCGTCTGGGCGTGTCGGGCAAGGACTCGGTGGCCCGGCTGGTGGGCGTGCGCCTGCTCAGCGGCTACCGAACTCGGATGGGGCCGGAGACGTCGTAGCGTCCGGGAAATCGCGTCGAACCGGTATACTGCGCGCGGATCCGATTCCGGAGGCTCGGGAGGGGGATCCCGGTGAATCGGGGCGTGCACGAGCCCGATACGGTGGTGGAGGAGACGGGTCGCCAGGCCCGCACCACGTTCGCGAGCAGGATCAGGGAAAGGGACGGACAACATGAAGGGTGTGATTCTTGCCGGTGGTCTGGGGACGCGTCTGCGCCCTCTGACGGAGGTGACCAACAAGCACCTGCTCCCGGTGTACGACCGGCCGATGATCTACTACCCGATCCAGTCGCTGCTGACTGCCGGGATCACCGAGATCATGATCGTGACCGGTGGCGACAGCGCCGGCGACTTCCTCAAGCTGCTCAAGAACGGAAAGCACCTGGGCATCAAACGCCTGGAGTACGCCTATCAGGAGGGCGAAGGCGGCATCGCCGATGCGCTCAAGCTCGCCGAAGAGTTCGCTGACGGCGAGAAGATCTGCGTGGTGCTCGGTGACAACATCATCGAGGGCAACCTGCGCAAAGCGGCGGGCGACTTCTTCACCCAGCCCAGCGGCGCGAAGATCCTGCTCAAAGAAGTACAGGATCCGCAGCGGTTCGGCGTGGTGCGCTTCGAGGGCGAGGGCGCGGACAAGCGCGTCGTCGAGCTGATCGAGAAGCCGAGCGACCCGCCGAGCAACATGGCGGTGACGGGGTTCTATTTCTACGACAACGACGTGTTCGAGATGTGCCGCGAGCTGAAGCCCTCGGGTCGCGGTGAGCTCGAGATCACGGATGTCAACAACCGGTACCTGGAGCGCGGCGACCTGACCTACGAGACGCTCGAGGGCTGGTGGACGCCCGCAGCAGACTGTCGAAGCTGGTGGCCGAGGGCGGCGCGAACCATGCGCAGATGCCCGCCGCGGCGGGTGCTCGCTGAGCGGGTATGTCCAGGGAGCGGCCCATACCCTCGAACGGCATCGTCGTGCTTGGCGCGGGCGGGATGCTCGGGCGCGCGTGGTGCGAACTGCTCGAGGAACTCGGCAAAAATTCTCGTTTTCTTGGACGGGATGAGTGCGATATCACGGACGCGGCATCCATACGGCGCGCTATCGATGGCTGGCCGATCGTGATCAACTGCGCGGCGTGCACGGATGTGGACGGCGCGGAGGCGCACGAAGACGAAGCGACGCGGATCAACGGCGTGGCGGTCGGGATGCTCGGCGAGGCGTGCGCCGAGACCGGTGCGCGGCTGGTGCACTACTCGACGGATTATGTGTTCAACGGCGAGCGGGATTGGGCTCCGGCGACGGCACCCCCCTACCGCTGCGATGAGCCGCGTGACCCCGTCAATGCGTACGGACGGTCGAAGGCGGCGGGCGAGATTGCTCTGGAGCCGATGATCGGCTCGGGGGCACTGGATGCGCTGATCGTCCGCACGAGTTGGGTCTACGCGCCGTGGGGCAAGAATTTTGTTTTGACGATCGCCAAGCTCGCATCGGAGCGCGATGAGCTCACGGTGGTCAACGACCAGCACGGGCGACCGACGAGCGCGCTCGGTCTGGCCGAGACGACGCTGACGCTGCTGGAGAATCAGGTCGAGCCGGGCATCTGGCACGTGACCGACGGCGGGCGCTGCACCTGGTTCGACTTCGCGAGAGCGATCGCCGAGAAGACCGAATCGGGCTGCGTCGTGAAGCCGTGCGGGAGCGAGCAGTTCCCGAGGCCCGCGAAGCGTCCGGCGTTCAGCGTGCTGGATCTGAGTGAAACGGAAGAAGTCATCGGACCGATGAGCCCATGGGAAGACCGATTGGATCAGGTACTGATCGAGGCGGGGCTGGCGAACACGAGACGACTGAGAAAGGCGAGGAAATGAATAGCAAAGCGATCCGTGATGATGCGACGGTGCTGGTGACCGGCGGGTGCGGGTTCATCGGTTCGAACTTCGTGCGCTTCGCGCTCGAGAACCGGCCGGGCTGGAGCATCATCAACCTCGACTGCCTGTCGTACTCGGGCAACCTCGAGAACCTGACCGACATCGAGGACGACCCTCGCTACGAGTTCGTCAAGGGCGACATCCGGAACATGGAGGATGTCGAGCCCTTGGTGAAGCGGTGCGACGCGGTCATCCATTTCGCGGCCGAGAGCCATGTGGACCGCTCGATCCTCGACGCCGGGCCGTTCATCACGAGCAATGTGCAGGGCACGCAGGTGATGCTCGACGCGGTGCGCCGGGTCAAGAGCGACGGTGGGAAAGCACCAGTGTTCTTCTTCGTCGGGACCGACGAAGTGTACGGCTCACTCCCGCTCGACCAGCCTGAACTGATGTTCACCGAAGACACGCCGATCCAGCCGCGAGGCGTGTACTCGGCGTCGAAGGCGGCGGCGGACCTGCTGGTGCAGGCGTACCACGAGACCTTCGGGATGGACACGCGGACGACGCGCTGCTCGAACAACTTCGGGCCCTACCAGTTCCCCGAGAAGGTGATCCCGCTGTTCGTGACGAACCTGATCGAGGGCCAGCAGGTGCCGCTGTACGGCGACGGGTTGAACGTGCGCGACTGGCTCCACGTGGACGACCACTGCGAGGCGATCATCGCGGTGCTGGAGAAGGGCGCTGCGGGCTCGATCTACAACGTGGGCGGCAACAACGAGCGGACGAACCTCGAACTGACGCACCTGATCATCGAACTGATGGGCAAGGGCAAAGACATGATCCGCCATGTGGAGGATCGCCTGGGACACGACCGGCGCTATGCGATCGACCCGACGAAGTTGAAGGGTGAGATCGGCTGGCAGCCGACGCGCTCGGCCTGGCCCGAGGCGCTGGAAGAGACCGTGAAGTGGTATGTGGACCACCCGGACTGGTGGAAGCGGGTGAAGAGCGGTGCGTACCGCGAGTATTACGAGAAGCAGTACGCGGGGCGGTAGGGATTCCGCGGCGCGAGGG
>CAXAVQ010000160.1:0-6493 GCA_963971985.1 uncultured bacterium | reverse complement strand
AGGACGTGAACTCGCTGCGTGGTCGCCTCGGCGCCTTCCAGCAGAACACCGTCGGCGCCACTATCCGTTCGCTGGGTATCTCCCTCGAGAACACCACCGCCGCCGAGTCCGCCATCCGCGACACCGACTTCGCTGCCGAGACCGCGGCCCTGACGCGGAACCAGATCCTGAGCCAGTCTGCCACGCAGATCCTCACGATCGCCAACTCGCAGCCCCAGAACGCCCTGTCGCTCCTCGGCTAAGAGCCCCTCTTCTCCGACGACTCCAGTCTCCGGAGTGAACCGCGAGCCGCCCCGGACCCCACGGTCCGGGGCGGCTTTTCTCATTCGGTCCCGCTAGCATGCGACCATGTCCAACAGCCTCTGGCACATCCGCGCCACGCCGCTCCCCGAACGCGCCGACCGCGTCGTCGTCGGCGCGGGCATCGCCGGCATCTCCGCGTCGCTCGCCTTCGAGTCGCTCGGCCTCGACACCGTCGTCATCGACGGACGCTACCCCGGCTGGGGCGCAAGCGGTCGCAACGCCGGCTTCCTCATGCGCGGCGCCGCCGACAACTACGCCGCGGCGGTCGACGACCTCGGGCGCGAACACGCCAAGGCCCTCTGGACCCTCACCGAGAACAACCTCACGCGCCTCCGCAACCTCGGCATCGACCAACTGCCCCACTATCGCCCGCAGCCGAGCTGCCTCGTCGCCTTCGACAAAAAGGAAGCCGAGCAGCTCGAACGCTCGGCCGCCCTCATGGCCGAGGACGGCTTCGACGTCGATACCCGCCGGGGCCAGGGCGAGCACGCCGATGCGCTGTGGCGCTACGAGCCGCCGCGCATCGGGCTGGTCAACCCGCACGACGCCGTCTGCGACCCCGTCGAACTGCTCGCATGGCTGTGCTCGCTGCTCAAACGGATGCCCATCGCCGAGACGACGCTCCAGCGGATCGAACAGACCGATGCCGGCTTCGCCGTCGTCACTTCTCGCGGCACGATCATGAGTGAACAGGTGCTGATCTGCACCAACGCCTACACCGCCTCGCTGCTCCCTGAGTACGCTCGGCTCATCCAGCCGAACCGGGGCCAGATGCTGGCGCTCGACGCGACCGGCCTGCCCGCCCACGAGCGCCTCGAGTTCGCCTACTACGCCAACCACGGCTCGGAGTACTTCCGCCAACTCGACGAGACGACCATCATCGTCGGCGGCTGGCGCAGGCATTTCGAACACGACGAGCGGACCATCGAGAACCAGCCGACCGTCGGCGTGCAGCAGGGCCTCGAATCGTTCGCCGAGCGCATCCTCGGGCGCCGACTGCCGGTCCGTCACCGCTGGGCGGGAACCATGGGCTTCACGCCCGACCACCTGCCGATCGCGGAGCCGCTCGCCAGCCCGATTGACGCATCTGGCGACGCGTCCGACGGGGCCTCACCCTGGATCTGCGCCGGCTTCACCGGGCACGGCATGTCCATGGCCCACGAACTCGCCACCCAGACCGCCCTAGCGATGAGCGGACGCTCCGAAGTGCCCGACCTGTTCCGTCCCGGACGCTTTGCGGACAAGACTGCCGGCCGGATCGACCGCTAACTCGGCAAATCCGGCGGATCGGTGACCGGATCGCTTGCCAACCCCGGTTCGGGTACGGTACCCTTCCGGACCGGCATCGGCCGGAACAGACGGGGCGTAGCGCAGCTTGGTAGCGCGTCTCGTTCGGGACGAGAAGGTCGTAGGTTCAAATCCTATCACCCCGATTTTTCGGCCAAATGGCCCCGGTGATCGCCGGGGCCATCGTCGTTTTTGGGGTTCTGTCAACCAAGCCCGCGCCGATCACTTCTGCCAGAGGCCGTGCTCGATGCCGCCGAGCACATAGATCGAGAACGTGCCCTGTCCGGGGATCGGCATCGGCGGCATCGCCATCTCCGCGCCCGCGTCCCTCGCGGCTTTGACGGCCGCTTCGATGTCGTCCACGAGCAGGTACGGGCGTACGACCGGCTTCTCGGTCTCGCGCATCGGCGCGCGGACGCCGATCCGGCCGCCGCCGGCGAGATCGGCGGTGCGGGCGTTGCCGAGTTCGGCGACGGGCTCACTGAACTCGACGCCGTGGGCCTTGGCGAGTGCCGCGCAGGTCTCGTCCACCTTCGGCGTGACGATCTCGAGGTACTCGACCTGCACCGAGGTCTCGTCTGCCTGCGGCGCATCCGGTTGGACGCTCGCAGCAGCGCCGACGAGCAGCAGCGGAGCCACGCAGAGCGCAATCAAGCCGATTCGTGTCGTGGTCGTCATTCCATACTCCCTTGCATGATCATGATGAGGTTGCCGCAGGTGTCATCGAGGACGGCGGTCGTGACGGAGCCCATCTCGGTGGGTGGCTGGGTGAAGCGAACACCGAGGCCCTCGAGCCGTTTGTGTTCCGCCACGACATCGCTGACCTCGAACGCGGTGAACGGGATGCCGTCCTCCATGAGCGCCGACTTGAACGGCCTAACCGCTGGATGCTCATCAGGCTCGAGCGCGAGCTCCGTGCCATCGGGAGCTTCCGGAGACACGACGGTGATCCAGCGATGCTGGCCCATCGGGATGTCATGCATTTTCTGGAAGCCGAGCTTCTGGGTGTAGAACTGCAGCGCCTTCTCCTGGTCATCGACCGGCACGCTGGACAGGCTGATCCTCATTTGTCGTTCCTCCTCTTGTCGCCGGCGGGCCAGCGCTTCGTGATTGCCTCCAGCGGCTCGCCGTGGAACCAGTGGAACTTGTACCTGCCCTCCCGCTCGACGGTCACAAGGCCCGCGGCCTCGAGGACCTCGAGGTGCTGCGAAATCGCTTGTCTGGATGAGCTGATGCCGTGCTTCATGACCAGCCTCCCGCAGATCTCGAACAGCGACTGCCCGTCCCGCTCCACCAACTCGTCGAGGATGGCTCGTCTGGTCGGATCGGCGATGGCTCGGTACAGGTCGTCCATGCAATATCTCCGCGGACAATATGCAAGTCAAGGCTTGCATGTCAAATCCGCGGAGATTCTGCGTTGCTTACGGCTCGGCTCCGGATCCTGTCGCCGGCTTCTTGAGCCTCAGCCGCCAGCCCCCGCTTCTTTAGCGGGTCGAATCCGAACGATCCGACATCGCGGTAGCGGGGTAGAACTGTTCTTCGCTCGACCAGTTGAAGATCCAGAGAAATGTGTGCCGCGTCCGCTCGCGCGTACCGTCATCCGACATGGTGATCTCCCGGTGATTTCTGAACGCCCCCCAGAAGCCCGAGTCGAACACGTGCTTATCGAGCAGGCGCTGATCTGAGTCGTACCTGCTGACGGTGCCGGTCGCAAAGCCAAAGACCGGTAGGTACGAGGCAAGGTCGGCCTCAATGTACGACGCGTCCTCATCGTCCTCGTCGGCTTCCGCGAAGACGTGGAGGCGGGAGTGCACGAGCGGCGTGAGGCTGACGTCGTACAATGCGTCGTCGCCCGCCTCCCCATCGCCTGAGACCGACTCCAGACCACCTATAAGGTGTGAGACACGCTTCGTGTCATCTCCGAGCGACGAAAAGTCGTAGTTGTGGGCGGCGCAGCCACCCATGACCGCCGCGACGGCTGTCGTGCATGTCAGTTTCATTAGCATTTTGAAATACTCCTTTTGATTGAATCGTGAAGCGGTTCTTTCGGATACGCCTTATCACCGCTTCGGCGACGGCGAGGTGCAGGACCCATAAGGCGGGCTGTATGCCGTCGTCGACTATGTTTGGCACTTCGCCCAGAACAACGGCGAACGGGATTAGGAAGAACACGAGTGTCCCCGCCGGCATGGAGACCGCGAACGCACGGATCATCCAGTCGCGGTGACGCGCGAAATCACGGCGTCGGACGGCCGCTAGCCCGAGCAAGAGGAACAGCGCCCACAGCGGACCGACGACGACCCGCCCGTAGTACAGGATCGGCCCGCTGACGTCGGGATGCACGAGCGTGAGCCAGGTTGCGGCGAACGCGCTCGCGATGCCCGCAACGATGGCAACCTTGCCTGCTTTGCGATGCCAGCGAGGGTGTCTATTCCGAAACGCGGGAACGATTTGCAGGGCCGCAAGCGGGTAGTACAGCCCGGCCCCGGCGGCATGGATGAACAGCGGCAGGTTATCCACCTGGCTGGACACGAATGACGGGACCCAGTCCCAGTCAAGCAGCAGCGTCGTACTGCGGTACAGGCTAAGAAGCGGAACGACGCATGTCAGGAAGAGAGCGGTGTACGCGATCCGGATTTTCATCGGTTGGGGTCCTCGCCTGGCTGGGAGGGCAGATCGATCGATTGATCCTCGCCCTCGACCATGAAGACATCTCCGAGCGGCTTGCCCAGCGCACGGGCGATTCGGATCGCGAGTTCCAGACTCGGCGCGTACTTGGCTTTCTCGATGGCGGCGATGGTCTGGCGCGTCACGCCGACCGCATCGGCCAGCGCCTGCTGCGTCATCTCATCCCGCTCGAACCGCAGCTTGCGGATCGCGTTGGTGATGCGGATTTTCTCCACCTCAGCAACCGATCCTGTAGCTCGCGAAGCGAACGGCGTTGCCGAGAAGATCACCAATAGCGAGGCTCGCGTAGAGCACGCTCAGTCCGATGATGGCCTGCCAGCCGAAGGCGAGCCCGAAAATCATCGTCATGTAGCCGACGACGATTGCGCCGAATGTGACGCTCAGCCCACGAACCTGAAAACGGCGATCTCGCTCGTCCACGATCCTCGGCTCTTCGCGGCCTCGTTCGGCAATCCGGAACAGCACGGTGAAGAGGATCGTGGCGCCGATTGCGGCTGGGAACGCCCAGGCGAGCACCGTCGCCCATACGGCAATCGCATCGTCTCCGGCGAATGCGCCCTCAGCGCGGAGTTGCAGCATCCGGGCGATGACGAAGGTGTTCACCACGACGCTGGTAAGGATGGCGACGAGGCTGGCTCGCTCTTGATAGCTCATGTCTTTGACCCCCGTTTAAGGCCGTGTGTTAAGCAGAACGAACTCAATGTACAGTTTGTTTTACATTGAGTCAAGTTTTCTTTTCATGCGACGTCCGCTTTTTCTGATCTTTTTGCTCGCGTGATTGCCGCAGACCGGCCATATGGGCGCGCGGCGACACCCGTCCGGCTTCGAGAAACGGAAGCAAGTCGTCTTGTTGTGAGGGAGACTCAATCGGCGCCAGACGGCACTTCCGGGCGCTTCAGCATGTACGACTGATCCGCGAGGGTGCGATAGACGCCGGCGATGTTCAGCGGGAGCCACTGCTCGTAGTTGGCGAGGTCGCTGAAGTCGTCGAGGCGGATGTTCTGCTGGAGTTGCTCCAGTGACTTGCCTTCGAGCATGCCGTCGCGGACGGCGGTATAGAGGGCTTCGAGGTATGACAAGTAGCGTTGGACGTCCTCGCGGTCGCCGATAGCGGCGTGGCCTCCAACGAGGGTATCCCACTCGGCGAGGGCGAGGACTTCCTCGGTCGAGGTGATCATGCCCTCGATGTCGTAGCCGGGCAGGTCCTGGTACGGCATGCGCCCGATGACGATCCAGTCCACGACGAACATGACGCGTTGGTCGACGAAGTGCATGCTGACCGAGCCGAGTCCATTGTTGGGGCCGTGGTGGCGGAGGCGGAGTTCCTGGTCGCCGAGGTGCAGGGCGAACTCGTCGGTGAAGGTGAGTTCGGGGATGCGGGTCTCGGCCTTCGAGCGGACGAGGTCGTCGCGCGCGGCTTCGTGGGCGATGAACACGGTGCCTGGGGAGTCGAAGACCTCGCCGCCGTAGACGTGGTCGTAGTGGTTGTGGCTGTAGACGACGTAGCGGACAGGCTGGTCGTGTCGCGCGGCGAGCTGGTCCTTGAGCCAGAGCGCGGTTTCGCGATCGATGGTGTCGAGGACGACGATACCGTCGTCGGTGACCCAGTACATCGAGTGGTGCGAGCCGGAGGTGACGCGGTAGAGGCCGTCGGCGACGGGCTGGATGGAGTAATCGGCGTTCTGCGATGCGCAGAGCGGGGCGAGAAACAGGGCGAAGAGCAGGACGGGGAGCGTCATGATTCGTTGCATCGCATGGTCCTTCGATCGTGTCATGGGTGCGAGACCGTATGAGTGCCGCATGGGCACTGCCGGTCCTCGTCATCACTTCGCGCCGATGACCCAGATGGCGTGGATCAGGCCCGGGAAGTAGCCGAGCAGGGTCAGCAGGACGTTGATCCAGAAGTGCGTGCCGATGCCGACCTGCAGGAAGACGCCGATCGGCGGGATGATGAGCGAGAGGATGACGCGGAGCAGGTCCATGGGGAGGGTTCCTAGAAGAGAGGTGGATGGCTTACCGGCGGGTCATGCTAGACGCGGCGGGGTGCCCTCCTGTGTGAAACCTTGCTCATCCTGCGCGTTCGAGTTCATTGGGTGGCAACGCCAGTTTGAGGGCATTGGGGAGCGCGTCGTGGGCTTTGGCGGTGCGCGAGCGGGCGTGGGAGAGCGCAGCGCGGGCGGCTCTGGCGGACTCGACGCGGTCCTTGGCGCGCTGG
>CAXAVQ010000159.1:0-6517 GCA_963971985.1 uncultured bacterium | reverse complement strand
CATGACCCCCCAAATGCCAAAGTCCGAAGCCGAGCCCTGCGTGCTCGTGATCTTCGGTGCCTCCGGCGACCTCGTGTCCCGCAAGCTCATCCCCTCGCTGTTCGCGCTGCACCAGCAGGGGCGCCTGCCTAACCGGCTATGCGTGCTCGGCGTGTCGCGCACGGAGATGTCCGACCAGGAGTTCCGCGACTCGCTCAAAGACAAGGCCGAGCCGGACAATGAGCAGGTGTGGGAGCAGTTCGCGCGCCGGATCCACTACCTGCCGGGCAGCGCGACCGAAGCCGAGCTGTACCCGGTGCTTATCCAGCGCGTTTGCGAACTCGGGCGCGAGCACGAGTTGCTGAGCGCCCAGCAGAGCAAGATCGCCGAACAGGCCCGCGGCTCCAGCCCTTGGGTCGGCATGCCCAACGTGCTGTTTTACCTCTCGGTCTCCCCGACCCTCGTCAAACCGATCGTCCACCAGATCGGCGCGAGTGGCATGGTCTACGAGGGCAAACGCTGGTGCGCCGTCGATGCAGACGCCGTGCCCTGGCAGCGCATCATCGTCGAGAAACCCATCGGCACCGATCTCGAATCCGCCCAGGACCTCAACCGCGAACTCGGGCGCGTATTCGAGGAAGAGGCGATCTACCGCATCGATCACTACCTCGGCAAGGAACTCGTCCAGAACCTGCTGGTCATGCGCTTCGCGAACATCATGTTCGAGCCGATCTGGAACAACCAGTACGTCGATCACGTGCAGGTCACGGCCGCGGAGTCCGTCGGCGTCGGGCGTCGCGCCGGCAACTTCTACGATAAGGCCGGTGCCACTCGCGACATGCTCCAGAGCCACCTGCTGCAAGTGCTGGCCCTGGTCGCGATGGAGCCGCCCAGCGACTACAACGCCGACGCGATCCGGCGCGAAAAGGTCAAACTCATCGACGCGGTCCGCATCATGCAGCCCGGCGAGGTCGCCGAGCACACGGTCTTCGGTCGCTACACCGCCTCCGGCAACGGAGACGACGACGATGGCGGCCTCGGCTACGCCGACCTCGAGGACGTCGACCCCGAGCGCCGCACCGAGACCTTCGCCGCGATGCGCCTGCACATCGACAACTGGCGATGGGCCGGCGTGCCGTTCTATATCCGCTCGGGCAAAAAGATGGCCCGCAAACTGACCGAGGTGCACATCCAGTTCAAGCGCCCACCGGCGAACCTGTTCAAGCACTTCGAACCGTTCGCCTCGGGGACGCAGCTCGTCAACAACCGCCTGATCATCAACATCGCGCCCGACGAGGGCATCGGCTTCCGCTTCGAGGCCAAGGTACCCGGCCCGAAATTCGCCATGGGCTCGGTCAAGGCCGACATGGACTACTGCTACGTGTTCAACGCCCAGCCCGTCGAGGCCTACGGCCCGCTGCTGCTCGACGCCATGCGGGGCGACAAAACCCTCTTCAAGCACCGCGACGAGGTCGAGGGCACCTGGCGCATCGTCGAGCCAGTGCTCCGCTCGGAACTGCCAAAGAAGCTCATCGAGGATTACCCGGCCGGCTCGTGGGGCCCTCCCGGCGCCGATGCGCTGCTCGGGGCCGACAACCGCATCTGGCACAACCCAGAGGCCAGCGACATCCGCTGATCCACCCCGCTCGCGACCGCTAGACTCTGCCCATGCACGACGAACTCCCACTGGAAGAGCCATCACCCGGACGCGATCCCGGGGACTCCACCGTCGGGTACGACCTCGAACCCGAGCCCGAGGCCCCCGCGCTCCCCGGCTCCTGCGTCCTGCGCCGCGACGTCGAAGACATCACCTACGCCCTCGCCGCGGACCTGTTCATCCACGCCAACAACTGCGTCCGCTCCTTCGGTGACTTCCACCTCGCGCTCTCCGGCGGCTCGACACCGATGCCGCTGTACGCCCGGCTGATGACCGACCCGGCCTTTCGCATGTTCCCCTGGAACCGCACCCACCTGTGGATGGTCGACGACCGCTGCGTCGAGCCCCACGACGACCGCTTCAACTACAAGCACATCCACGAGTACCTCGCCGACCACTCGGGCATCCCGCAGCGCAACCTGCACCCCATGCCCGTCCTCGACGACGACGGCGATGTGCAGTACGAGCGCGAACTCCAGCAGACCCTGGCCTGGCGCGAAAAGGGCCACGACCGGCTCGATTTCGTGCTGCTCGGCATGGGTGACGACGGGCACACCGCCAGTCTGTTTCCGCACTCGCCCGCGCTCGACGCCGAGCACAAACTCATCGCGTTCAACAAGGGCCCGTCGGTGACGCCGCCCGATCGGATAACCATGACCTACCGCCTGATCAACGCCTCACGCTTCATCGCGGTGCTGGTCACCGGTTCGAAGAAGGCACCAACCATCGCGCAGGTGGCAACGCCTGGAGCCAGCGAGCGCGAACTGCCGATCCTCGGCGTCAAACCGCTCGGCGGAACGCTGCGCTGGTACCTCGACCACAAAGCCTGCCCGACCTGATCGAACGGGTCGTCCGGACTTCAGCCCTGGATATCGAGGTGATGCGCCGCCGGCTTGCTCGAAGCCAAGCCGTCCCGGTACGGGTCGTAGATCGCCTGCTGGCGACGGTCCTCGTTGGTTTCCTCGCTGGCGTTCCCGCGAACCTCGCGCGGGGCCTCGGTCTCGGTGACCTCCGGCGTGGAGAACTCGGCCTGGTCGGACCCGCGCTTCACGCCGCCCTTGGCGATCGCGCGGCGCTGATCTTCCTTCTCGCGCGCAATGCGCTTCTCCTGAGCCCCGACGCCCAGGGCCTTCAGCGGGATGATCGATCCAACGAGTGGCATGGTTTCACTATCGGTTCCACGTTTCGGCGCGCTGCAGCGGATACCGCTCGGCGGACCCTCTGAGAGCCGCGCCGCCGCAAAACCAGTCAACTCGACCGGGTTTCACGCGCACCGGGCTTTCCGGTGTGCCCGATAAGCGACTCCGCGCTTCAGACCATCCGTTCGCGCCAGCGGTCGGCGAGGGCCTGCACGTGCTCGATCGCCGTCAGCACCGAGGGCCGGTCGTCGCCGCAGGTCCGAGCGAGGCCGATGGCCCGGTCCGCACGCGAGACCACACGCCGGATCGCATCGGGCGTCGTCCGCGCGCCCGACGCCAGATCGCTCATGTTGTCGTAGACGTCACCGAGTTTGATCAGCCGGGCCCGCCAGTCGGCCTCGGCCAGTTGCCGGTCGTACGCCGGCTCGCGCTCGGCCTCGGGCAGGCGGGCATCCTTACTCAGCGCCGCGACCGCGCCCGCTACCGCCGGCCCGAACTCCTCGGCGATCTCGTCGTAATCCGTTTCGCCGTCCTCGATCACATCGTGCAGCAGTGCCGCGGCGATCGTGGTCTCATCGCTCTCGCCGAACACCAGTGCGACCGTCAGCGCGACCCGATTCGGGTGCGCCGCGTAAGGCGTCTTGCCGTCCTTGCGCGTCTGGTGCCGGTGGGCCCGGGCGCACAACGAGGCCGCACGCTGCCACATGTGTTGCGCAGAATCCTCGTGGTTCACGCCGGAGCCCCTTCCGCATCGGGAAGGCGCCTCAGGAGCACGAGCGCGTGGACCTCGATCGCCCGCCCCTCGCCGATCGCGTCCACGCCCTCGTGGCTTTTGCCTTTCACGTTCACCCGGTCCGCCCCGACCTGCAGGGCCGCGGCGATCGCGTCACGCATCGCCGCCCGGTGTTCCTTCAAGCGCGGGCGCTCGAGGATCACCGTGCAGTCGATGTTCACAACCTCGTACCCGGCCCCCTTGACCCGCCGGCTCGCTTCTCGAACGAAATCGATGGAGGCCCTGCCGTCGTTCGAGTCGTCGTCGTCCGGGAACAGCGTCCCGATGTCCTCCATCGCCAGGGCCCCGAGCAGGGCGTCGGTGATCGCGTGGAACAGGGCGTCGCCGTCGGAATGACCGACGGGACCGACCGGGCTCTCGAACTCGATGCCGGCGAGCTTCAGCGCCCGCCCGCCCCGGTTCGATCCCGCGTCCGGGTCGACCGGCTCCAGCCGGTGCAGGTCGTAGCCGTGGCCGATGCGAAGGTCTGCGAGGGGGGCGTCGTCGGGAGAAGCGGGGGGCATGGTGCCTCCGGGCGTATGGGGGATTTCGGTCCAGTCGACGCACCGCCTTGGACGATGACCGGACAGGCGTTCGAGACGGTTTGCGCGTGATTCGGCGAACCAAGAGCGCCCGATGTATCGTAGACACCCAGGCGCCGGACCACGGCGACGACGCGAGCCACCCCGTTCCACCACGCCGCGGAGGCGAGATGATCAGCAGCAGAACCACCCGTTCCACCTACCGTATCGCCACCGTCCTCGGTGCCGGCGTCCTCTTCGCCAGCACCCTCACCGGCTGCATGGGCGGCAACACGTACTCCGGAAGCAGCGCCGATCGCTACCTGTACGAATCAACAACGTGGCAGCCGAAGACGGTGACCCTCGTCGACACCCGGACCGGCGAGACCGCGTGGTCGGTCGATATCCCGGTCGGCCAGGCCCTCCAGGTGTCCTTCAGCGAGGGCACCGGCCCGAACGAGTACCGCCCCGACGAGATCCGCTGGGAGATGGCCCCGATCGGGCGCACGATCGTCTCCCCGATGAACCGCCAGCCCTGCCCGCCTCATTACGCTCGAAGAATCGAACAGACCCTGCGAGCCGCCCCCGAGACCGTCGGCTCCAACCCGGATCCCCGCTGGAACGAAGAGTCCGACTACGAGAACTGACCCGGCCGGTGCGATATCCCCAGCTCATGAAAAAACCCCGCCACCACGGCGGGGTTGTTTGTTTCAATAACCGAACTCTCCAGCGACTATTCGCGTGAGGTGAGCTTCGCCATGAGGCGGAGCACTTCGATGTACAGCCAGACGAGCGTCATCAGCAGCGCCATGCCGCTGAACCACTCCATGTAGCGCGGCGCCTTGTTCTTGACGGCGACGTTCACCTGATCGAAGTCGAGCACAAGGTTCATGGAGGCCAGACCCACCAGCAGCAGCGAGAAGCCGACCGAGATCATGCCACCGTTGTTCGGATCGTAGACGCTGATGAGGCTGTAGGAACCAAACGCGAAACTGGCAACCATCGCCACGAGTCCGTAGAGACACACCCCCAACGTACCGACGATGGTGATGTTGTAGAACAGCCGGTTCGGACGCACGAGCTTCATCGAATACGCCGTGAGCAGGCCGCCGAAGATCCCGAAGGTCAGCAGCGCCGCATTGAAGATAAGTTCGGTGTTGAACACGATGCCGCCGTCGTCGCCCTCGGTGGCGAATCGAGCGGCATAGAACGCCGAGATGCCACCGACGAAGGCACCTTCGAACGCCGCAAAGGGCATTGCGGTGAACGTCGCCATCTTCGGCTTGAACATCGTCACGACGAACGTCAGCAGTCCGAGCAGCATACCGCCGGCCATACAGCCGATCGCCATGCCACTATTGATCACCGGATTGCCGGTGTCATCGGTGCCAACGCTCAGGCCCCAGGCGAGCATGGCAACGATCATGCACGTGCCGATCAGCAGCGACGACTTCGTCACCGTGCCGTTGATCGTCATGGTCGACGGGCGGGCGGCCTTACCGGCCTGACGCGCCGCACGCAGCGAGTCATCGGTCCCGAAGGACTGAGAGCCGCCGAGGTCGTCCCAGGTCTGGGCCGGCTTGTAGGCATCGTTGTTGAACGCGGGGTTCGAGGTCCGGAACATCTCGGTCAATCTCCTGGCCAGCGGCCAAATCAGGGTGGTCGCCATCCCGACACCCGGTAGGCGGGCGTTCGGGCGATCATCAAGACGCACAGTATAGGTCGGCGGTTCGAGATCCCGGTCTCAAATCAGCCCCGACCAGACGAAAACCGGTGCTCCCAACCCTCGCGCTCAGTCCATAGGTTCCTGCTCCGAGGCCGATCGGAGCATCTGGACCGATTCGGGCAGGTGGTCCAACAGATCCGAGGCCATCATCCCGCCCCGCGCCCCCCGATGGGCCTGCGACCACTGCAGCGCCGCCATGTTGTGGGCCGCCACGCCGAGACAGGCCAGTTCGAACAGCCCGATTCGCCCGGTGGAGGTCTCGGCCACCGCGCTGCTTCCCTTCATCGCCGGCAACCGGTGGTGCTGGGCGATGAACCCAGCGATCACGCCCGAGAGAATATCGCCAGAACCCCCAGTTGCAAGCATGGGATTTGGCTTGCGCAGCGTCCAAGTCTGAAGCCCGTCCGAAACCGAGGTCGTCGCCCCCTTGAGAACCACCACGCAGCCGATCCGACGGGCCAGTTGAGCCGCGGCCTCCGGCTGCTGGTCCGGGTTCGCGCCGTCCAGCGTGATCGCACCGTGCGCCACGTTTGTCGCCAGACGCCGGAATTCCACGGGGTGAGGAGTCAATATGCAGGGCGCGCAGATGTCGTTGTGCACATCCGGCAACTGCGCAAGCAGGTTCAGCGCGTCCGCATCCACCACGATCGGCACATCGTGCTGCGCGAGCAGTCGAAGCGTGATCGATCGGGCCCCGCCCCCGGTCCCCAGCCCCGGACCGAC
>CAXAVQ010000158.1:0-6557 GCA_963971985.1 uncultured bacterium | reverse complement strand
TCATGGTTTATGACCTTTCCATTTGATGAAGTTCATGAGGCCTCGGATCCGCGTGACCCGTTCGGTGCGCGACTTGTCCAAAGGCCCTCCCAGCCGCCCGCGTACCGCTTGGCGACGTCACCCGGGTGCGTGAGCAGCGTGATAATCAGCGATGCGAGCGCGCCCGCGACGCCCGTCGCCACCGCGCGGACCGGGCCGGCGACCAGCACCGAAGCGACCAGCAGCCCGAGGGCGACGATGCCCGCCCACCAGATCAGGCTGCGTGTGGCTTCCCAGTAACTCGGGATCCATAGCATCACCATGACCGGGCCCGCGATGCGATGCGCAACCTCCTGACCGGTCCCGGTGTAGCCGAACAGAGCTGGAGCGAACATCAGGGCCACGCCGACGACGACGCCCGCGCTCGGGCCGGCGATACCGGTCCATCGCGGCTGGTTCACCAGAATCGCCATCGCGCCGCCTCCTCGTCATAGCCCCAGAACGCTTTCCAGGCCGATCGATCCGGATCGGAAGCCACGCGCTTGAGGTGCTGGCAACTCGCGAGCGCCTCGTCCATCGCCGGGCCGATCATCAGGGCCGAGACCAGCGCCGAAGCGAGGCACAGCGTGCACCACGCATCCACGAGCAGCGGCTGGGAGATCACCAGCGCCACGCTGATCGCGCCCAGCGGCCCGACCAAAATGGCGAAGATGATCACGAGCCAAGGGATACGTCGCCATCGACCCGGTCCGCCCCACACCCCCGTGACGGCATCGGCCAGGTACGCCGCGGCCCCGAGGGCCGCATCGGTGATCGGGAACGGCAGCCATTGCCAACCCAGAAGGTCAACGAAGGGACGCGACAGGCGCGAATCCAGCACGGTCTCGGTCCCGTTCGCGCCGTCCGCTCCGGAGAAGAACGGCTCCCAGACCTGTTCGATCGCGCCGTACTGCCACAGCGTGAGGTAGGTCGCGATCCCGAAGCCACCCATCGCGAGCGCGGCGATCGGCAGGCGCTGAGACCAGCCGGCGGGGTCGTACTCCCAGCCGGAGGGTACGTTCGTGGGTTGTATGGAGGGGTTGGACATGCACTGCCGTCACAAAGGGCTCGGACGCGAACGAGAGCCGTCCGCACCAACTGATAGTGAGCGACGACGCGGTGAACACCCGGTGAGGGAGGGGTGAAAGGACATTCACCGGGCGAAACCCCCGTGTTTCCTTGCCCATTTTCACAGAGAGCTTGGCCGGCGCATTGAAAAGCCCGATCCGCTCGGATCGGGCTTTGGCATCCTCCGGAGGAGACCGAGGATGTCGGTCGATGGGTTCAGCGACGACGACGCATCGCGCCGAAGCCGGCGATCCCGAGCAGCGCCGCGGCACCGGGCGCGGGAATTTCGGTGAACTCGTAGATCACGGTCAGGGTGCCGGTCTGGGTGACTTCGGCGCCGAGTGAGATGTCGCTACCGGGAGGTCCGAACAGTTCAGGGAAGGAGAACGGCGCGAGCGTGGAGGAAATGGTCTCATGCGACGAGAAGAGCGAAGTGATCGCTTCTCCGTCGTCGAGGAAGTTCGAGATCAGCACGCCGCTCTCGTTGAATTCAAGCGTTCCGGGGTCGCCGCCGAACGGGCTACCGGAACCGGCGGGCAGATCGCCCGTAATGGAGCCGAAGTCGATCCCGCCAATTCCCGCGAAGACGGAGTCACCACCGCCGCCATCCCCGCCTCGACCGGCCTCGGCGGTGAAGAACATCGAGAAGCCGGGCAGTGCGGACCACTCCCCCGCCGGAATGGCAAAGTCGGAGTAGTTGTAGACGGTGATGTCGGCTTGGAAATCGGTGTCGAGTTGGAAGCGCACGCCGGTCAGCGTGCGATCGCCGCCGCGCGTGTCGAAACCGTCGAGCGAGAACGCCTGCATTGGTTCGCCCGGGGTGATGTTGATGTCGACGGTCTGCGAGATCTCGCCGGCGTGGGCGGCTCCGGCGATGGTCGCCAGTGCGCCGAGGGTGGTGAGGGTACGTTTCATTGACTCTGCTCCTCTGGGTTGGGATGGCGTGGCGATCCGTTCGCTGCGCCTGTTGGCTAGTTGATACGTAAAGACTACCGAGGAGATGCATCCTGTCAAAAATTCTCTAAAGAAATTTCACGAGACCGCAGAAACCGGGTAGACTTAAGCCGAGGAGTCCCTTCCGGTGCTGTACAATCGTCCCATGACCACCACCCCGCCAGATTCGGCGGCGGAGCCAAAGCAGCAGCCCTTCGCGACCAGCGCCGCGGAGCATGTCCGCGCCGTGCAAGCCGCGCTTGTCGATCTCCTCGCCGGCGCTGGACTTGCCGGGGCGCGCCCGACCAAAGTCGGTCGCGAGCTCGGGCTCGACAAGACGCTGGCGTGGAAAGTCGTCCGTTTCATGGAGGATGAGGACCTCGCCGGCGCGGCCCGACACATGCCCGGGAGCGGGGGGGTCGAGATCGTCCTCAAGGCGGTCCGCAAGAAAGGCGTGGATCTCGAGCAGATCGAGGCGGTCCGCCGGACCGATCGAGACCTGCGTTCCTTCATGGAGCAGCACGCCGGCGACCGCCGGTCGTTCGAGGCCATGCTCGCGTCGGGCGGGCGCGACGAGCGGATCGAGTCCGAAGAGCGACGGGCGTTCTACCGGGCCGGTTCCGCGATCTGGGGCGTCCGTGCCCGGGTGCAGTTCCTGATGCTCGCGTTGCGCCCCTCGGAGACGGAAGAGGGGATGCTCGACGCCGTCCAGGTCTCCGGGCTGCTCGACTTCGAGCGTTTGCGACCGGACGTGCCTTGGATCATCCGGCGTCTGCGCGCCGCCAGCGACACCGGCAAGGGTCTGCAGTTCGAGCGCGAGCCGCTCGATCCGGCCGGAAAGACCGGCCCAACGGTGCCGCTGTTCCCGGCCTACTGCTCAGAGCCGCTCCCGGAACTGCAGCAGTTCACGGGCTCCAACGGCTGGATCTACGACCAGATCGCCCCCGGCCCGGTCGGCCGAAGCGGTGCGCTGACCTGCGTGACCGGCGAAATCTACCGGGCCGCGTTGCCGTACCGCCGATCCGAGGACAACACCAACGCCCGGTACACCCTGACGGTCCGCACGCCAGTCGAGGGGGTGCACTTTGACCTGCTCCTGCATCGCGACCTCGCACACTTCGAGAGCACCGAGACCCGTGTGCACGGTCTTCTCGAAGACCGCCCGACCGGCGCAACCAGCGCCGAGCATCGCAGCCCGCTGATGTCGCCCACGCCGACGCAGTACCTCGGTCAGCCGCCGGTGCTCCAGACCACGCGTATCCCGTTCTACGCGCGCATGGTGGGCGATGCGCTGGCCAAGGCCGGGTGGGGTGACACGGGTGTGTTCCGTGCGTTCCGTGCGGATCTCGACTACCCGGCGGCACCGTGCGAAGTGACTATGCACTTCGACATCAACGGCTAAATCTGCGTCCGAGTGGGTTATATCGAACGGTTTCGCGGTCATGCGATTGTCCCGGGCAATGGTAGAATGATCCCTTAGAAATCCGCTCTGCGACGTCTGCATCGGGTGTTGTGCGTCGTTTGTCGGGTTGTGAAAGGGTGCGGTGAGAAGCCGTGCGTCCCGGTATTTTTCTGCAGAATCGTGGCAAAGTCCCTATGGTCGGGGTGACCGGCGGACGCAATCGGAGTACCGCCTCAACCCGTACGGTGGAGACCATGTCCGAAGATGCCAGCGTGATCGACTGTCCCAAGGGCCTTCAGCCCCTGATGGACTACCTCGAAGAACTGACTGAGCCCGCATCCCTGAGCCGACTCGAATCGCTGCTGCAGCGCACCCGGATGCGCCGCGAAGACTTCGGCTCGTTCTGCAACTTCGGCCTGCGGACCTATAAGCGCAACGTCATCGCCCGGTCGAAGTGGTTCGATCTGGCGTTGCTGTGCTGGCGTCCAGGCCAGCGCTCGCCGATCCACGACCATCGCCACTCGGCCTGCGCGTTCCGGGTCATCGAGGGGACCGGCACCGAAACGCTGTTCGAGTTGACCGGAGAAGGCAAGCAGGTCCGTCCGGTCGAGAGCCACGACATGCCCGAGGGCTACATCTGCGCCGCGCACGACGGCGATATCCACGATGTCGCGAACCGGACCGACGGCGACCTGATCACGCTGCACGCCTACTCGCCGCGTCTCAAGATGACCACTTACCCGCGCCCGGTGGCGATCGCCTGACCGGTCGGGTTTACGAAACTCGGAGTAACCGATGACGACCTTCGCGACGCCCGAGGCCGGGCAGCAGTCGACCCTCACGCCGCGTCTGATCGAGTTGGCCCATGCGCTGTTCGAGGCGGAACGTTCTGCGCCGGTTTCTCGTTTCCAGACCCCAGAGGAGATGCGTGAGGCCCTCGACTTCGCGATCCCGAAGACGGGGCTCTCCCCGGATCGCGTTATGGACCTGCTCGAGGACGTCGCTCTGGCGACGCCCCGGACCGCCTCGCGCCGGTTCTTCAACCAGCTCTTCGCCGGTCGCCACGACATCGCCTCCGCCGCGGAGATCGTCGCGGTGCTGCTGAACTCGTCGATGTACACCTACAAGGCAGCGGGTCCGCACGTGCTGATCGAGAAGGAACTCGGTGAGCACATGGGGCGGAAGGTGGGCTACGAGGACGGCGAGGGAATCTTCACGCCGGGCGGTTCGCTCTCGAATTTCGCCGGCATCATGATCGCGCGCAACGAGTTCAATGAGCGCTGCCAGCAGGACGGTCACGACGGCTCGTGGCTCACGCTCTACTCATCCGAACTCGACCACTACTCGATCTCGAAGAACCTGGCGATGCTCGGCCTCGGGCGCCGGTCGCTGCGCAAGGTCGCGACCGACGAGCGGGGGCGGATGCGGGCGGACGCGCTCCGCGAGGCGATCAGGCGGGACATCGACGAGGGCGCCAAGCCCTTCTGCATCAACGCGACCTGCGGCACGACCGTGCTCGGCGCGTACGACCCGCTCGACGAGATCGCCGACGTCGCCGAGGAGTTCGGCATCTGGTTCCACGTCGACGGCGCCTTCGGCGGCTCGACCGCGCTCTCCGCGAAGCACCGTGAGCACCTGAAGGGCAGCGGACGCAGCGATTCGTTCACCTGGGATGCGCACAAGATGATGGGCGTGCCACTGAGCTGCTCGGTCATTCTCGTCAAAGATAAGGGGCTGCTGCGCAAGCACTTCAGCGAATCGGCGAGTTACCTGTTCCAGTCCGACGAGGACGAACTGAACCACGGTGTGAAGTCCATGCAGTGCGGGCGGCGCAATGACTGCCTCAAACTCTGGGCGGCGTGGCAGCACCTCGGCGACGAGGGCTACGCCCGCAAGATCGATCGCCTGTACGACATCGCACGATCGTTCGCAGAGCGCGTGAAGAACGACTCCCGCTGCACGCTGAGCAAGGAGCCCGAGTCGGTTAACGTCTGCTTCGAGGTCACCGGCAAGCCCAGCGACCTTATCTGCGAGACGCTGCGCCAGCAGCAGAAGTCGCTGGTCGGTTACGGCATCGTCGAAGGGCGACGCGTCATCCGCGCGGCGTTCGTCAACGCCGACATCGAGGAAGCGGACCTCGACGACTTCTTCGACACGCTCGTCGAGGTCGCGATGACCCTCCCGGACGGCGACAACGCAATCTAGGCCGTTTTCTACGGGTTGTACCGTCACAACTAACTAGTTCTCTGGACGAGATGAACGTTCCTTCATCGCGTGGTCGTTGCGCGGTATCGGGGCGCGGCGTAGCGTATTTCTCGTTCGTCAAGGTGCGGACTTTTCTGCTCTTCCTCGTTTCGGAGAACGTCATGGGAATCCCGGTCTCGACTCTGCTCGCTCAAACTTCCGCTCCGAACCGCCCTGGGGTCGACCTCGGCAACATGGAGAATTTCTTTTCCTACTCGATTGTGCAGTGGAACTCGGTCAGCCACGTCCTCACCCTCGGGGTCGGAATCTTCGCGGCGGCTCTGGTGTACTTCCTCGCGACGATCAAGTTCGTTGCGCCGAAGTACCGCATGTCAAACATCCTCTCGGGCGTGGTCATGATCTCCGCGATGATCATCCTGCTCCGCCAGTCGATGGCTTGGGACATGTCGTTCGTGCTCAATTCGGAATCCGGCGAATACGTCCGGCGAGACGGTCAGGCCTTTTCCAACGGTTACCGGTACATGAACTGGTCGATCGATGTGCCGGTCCTGCTGCTGCAGATGCTGGTGGTGTTGCCGCTGGCAGCGAAGAAAAAGCTGAGTTACGCGACGCAGTTCGTCGTCGCCGGACTCGGGATGATCTGGACCTCCTGGGCAGCGCAGTTCTACGAAACGGGCGGCGTGACCGTTGATGGTGCGGCGATCGTTGAAGGGAGCTCGTCGGCGCCGTTCTGGATCTGGTACTTCCTCGGGTGGGCGTTCTACGTTTGGATCGTGGTCATCGTCTGGAAGACGATCCGTGAAGGGATCCAACTCGTCCCCCAGCAAGCCGGCAAGATCCTGAATGCGATCCTGTGGGTATTCCTCGTCGCGTGGACGGCTTACGCCGTCGCGATCGTGCTGCCGCAGTTCTGGTTTGCTGCTGAGGCGGG
>CAXAVQ010000157.1:0-6590 GCA_963971985.1 uncultured bacterium | reverse complement strand
GGTCCCTGCCCGTCGTCGGCGACAAGCAGTTGGTCGGTTTCATCACCGATCGCGACATCGTTGTCCGCTGCGTCGCCAGAGACTCGCACGCGCCCGACACGCGGGTCCGTGACGTGATGACGCCGGAGATCTACTTCTGCACCGAGGAGCAGTCGCCTCGCGAGGCCATGGACATCATGGCCAAGCATCAGGTCCAGCGCCTGCCGGTGCTCGATGACAACGATCGCCTGACCGGCATCGTCACGCTGGGCCAACTCGCCGAGCAGATCTCCGAGCCGGAGAAGGTCTGCGACACGATCAAGTCGGTTCGCGAGCCGGTCGGCGCGTGAGCGTGACGCTCGAACAGGAACCCGAGCGCTCTATGACAAATGCCCGGTGGGAACGAATCGCTCCCACCGGGCATTACTCGTTCGTCCTCGCGCGAGGGACTCAGTCGCACCCCTCGCCGTACCGCGCGAGCACTTTGTTCAGGTCTCGCAGATCGACGACACCGTCATCGTTCACATCACCGAGCGAATACCCGGCCTCGAGACCGAAGTTCGCGAGCACGAGCGTCAGATCGCTCATGCCCACCGACCCGGAGTTATCGAGGTCTTCGGGGCAGGAGATTTGGCCGTTGAAGTACCGTTTGGACAGTTCCGACGCGGCGATGCCGACCTTCGAGCCGATGATCCGCGCCGGCAGGTCGTCCTGCGTGGGATGGATGCCGCCCCAGAGCCGGCTGATGCCCGCTTCGTCAGCGGCGTCGTAGTACTTCGCCCACGTCAGCGTGACGTCTTCGCTCGGTCCGTCTTCGAAGTGCAGCCACCCAGCGGGCAGTGTGTAGGAGGCAACCCCGCCGGGGAAGTATTCACTGCCCGTGATCAGGCTGAGAACCTCGGCGCCGGCACGACTGAAGGTGCTGTGACCGGACACGTAGCCGGCGAAAGCGGGCGAGACGAACGTCGAGAGCTGGTAGGGCTTCCAGTCCACGCCGAGGATCCATCCGACGCCGCCGACCTCGGTCTCCGGGTCGTCGGGCGTGCCACGCCACGACCGGATCGCGATGTCGCCAACCTCGCCGTAGTACATGAACTCACCGTCGGGCGTCATGATCGGGTCACCGAACTGGTCGAGCAGAACGCTATCGATCAGGTGGTGGTGACGCCCGCCCTCCGCGGCGGTCTCGTCGGTGATGACCTCGATGAGCCCGTCCACGAGCGGGATGCCCTCCGGGTGGTACGACTGGCCGTCCGGATCGCTCGACTGCCCCCGCTCACACATGTAGCGGATCATCGAGATCGGACGCGAGTAGTCGTAGTAGCCCTTGATGCCCCAGGCCGCGACAGCCGCATCGTGCACCGCACCGTTGAGCGCGAAGTAGGTCTTGATGTCCCACTCGAGCAGGTCGACCGGGTCGCCCTCGCCCCAGATACGGTGCTCGACCAAGGGGTCGTCGGTCACGTTGTTGTTGAAGATGGTGTTCCAGTGTCCCGGAGGCGTTTCCGACGCCGGTCCGTCCGCCCAGAACTCGGCGAGGCACCTGTAGTAATCCGCACCGAGGCACAGGACCTGCGGGTACGGCTCGCCGGTAATCGGATTGACGCCGTAGCCCTCACCGTCGTTCGTGCCGAGCGGGTTATTGTGGTGCGTGGCCGGCCCGATGTCCATCACGGTCGAGTCCGCAGGATCGAGCATGGAACTCTTCTCGATCAGAGCGACGGCATTCGCACGAAACTCTTCATCGCCCGCGCCGTTCAGCAGCGGCGGCATACCCGGATCGTGATGCAGCCCCGTATCCGGATCACGATCGCGATCGGTCAGAGCAAACGGCGCGACCATCCCCCAGTGCGGGCCGATGAACTCCTGAATCGATGCACCGATCACGATGCCGTTCTGAAGCACCAGGTACTCGAACGCCAAAGGCTGCCAGCGATTCGGGAAGATCATGCCGTTCGTGCCGGGCAGGTTGTGCGGCATCCACGGGTTCACCGGCTCGTAAGGCGGGTAGTCGTAGTCCGTCGCCTCGCGCGAGCCGTCCTGAAGGCCCCACGCGATCATCGCTTCGGCGATCCGATTGCCGATCGCGGCCGGCGAGTTGCCCTCGGTGGTCGTATTCGCCGGATCGAACCCGAGCCCGAGCAGCAGGTTGTCGAACTCGGGCAGTGACTCATCGGCCCCGGGGCTGTTCGCGAAACGATGCGAGAGCAGGCGGTACGCCGCGTAGCTGATCGCCTCCTCGCGCTTCGACTGCACGTCGCCGGCCATGTCACCCGACTCAGCCGACAGGTACGGGTCCGCCTCGGTCTGATAGGCGCACCACGCGTCGTACATCACCAGCGATGTGTGCCACAGGTTCCTCGCGTGAACACCGGGGCGGGGCGTGTCGCGCCGGATCGCGTCGAGCAACGCTTCGTTCCACTGGCGGGCGACAGACTGCTGCGGAGCCGGATCGCCCGCGAGCGCGGTGCCAGCCGTCGCGAGCAGCGAGCCTGCGCTGATCGTGCCGAGCCCGAGCACGCCGCACATGGCAACGCTCCGAACACCCGCCGCCAGAAGCCCGAAGCGCTTTGTCACTTGATGTCCGGTCATGACCGACTCTCCCGTTCGCAGCACACAACCATCGCGCAACGACACCCGCCGTTTCGCGACCGTGCGAACCACTTTGCTTAAAGCGTCCCGGATGCCTCAAGCACCTCACTCCACGAACCCGGGGCGGTGAACAACTGCAATAGGACCGCCGCGACGGGGTTGGGATATCCGGGTATCCCCACGAGTTACCCCTAATCTCTCACATTCTTTTTTCGGTTCAAGGGTGTTCTACTATTTTTTTTACAAGCAGCAAAGACCGCGTACCGAAGGCACCGCGCGGTGACGTCGGTTCCGAGCCCCCTCACGAAGTGGATTCGCCCGATCTGCTTCTGCAGAGCCGGGCACAGACTCGATGCCGGTGCGGTTGCATGCATTCAACCGCCAAAATTGTTCTTGAATCCCGATTGACATCGTGTACGCTCGTGTCCGTGGGCAATCGCCCATGACGAACGTCAAGAGGCGACACTCGGTCGCTTCCGGGCCTCGTGGGGAACTTGAGTTATGCCGTCACGACACGCTGTTCGGATTGCGCTGTGGGTCTGCGCGCTCTCCGTCGTACTTCCAGAACTCCGAGCCGGTGAGGGATCGACACCCTTCACCGAAGAGGCGGCCCAACGCGGCGTCGTCCTGAACGTCGCACCGGTTCAGGCGAGCATTTTCGGCTACGGAGTCGCCATCGCCGACCTCGACGCCGACGGGCACATGGACATCATCGCCGCAGGCGACGCCTCGGGCACCATCCGCATCTGGCAGAACGATGGCTCCGGCAACTTCATCGACCGCAGCCCCGAGCCCGTGTTCGAGCCGCACATCCCTTCGCGACGCTACTCGGGAATATCCGCGTCCGACGCCGACAACGACGGCGATCTCGACCTGTTCCTCACCGCCTGGGGACAGCCCGATGTCTTTCTTCGCAACGAGGGGGATTGGGAATGGTCGGACCAGATCGACTCGACCGGGCTCGGCGACCTCGGCGCGGGCTGCGGCATGGCATGGGCCGACATCAACGGCGACGGGTGGCTCGACGTATACATGGCCAACCGTTCCGGCACCTTCATCCAGGGCCAGGGCCTTCTGCAGCAGCAGAACCGCATGTACATCAACAACGGCGACGGAACGTTCTCCGATGTGGCAGCAGCCCTCGGCATCGTGGACCCCGGAGCGCCCTCGTTCCAAGGCGGTTTCCTCGATTACAACGAAGACGGCCGACCCGACCTGTACCTCGCCAACGATAAGGGCAGCGGCTCCTGCACCTTCCCCAGTCGCCTGTTCCGCAACAACGGCGACACCTTCGAAGACGTCTCCGAAGAGACCAACGCCTTCCTCTGCATCGACGGCATGACCGTCACCATCGGTGACTTCAACAACGACCTGATCCAGGACATCTACGTCTCGAACGTGGCCGTCGGCAACGCGTTGCTGGTCGGTCAGACCGATCACAGTTTCCGAGAGCGGGCCGCGGTGACCGGAACGCTGAGCAGTTCCGTCAGCTGGGGATCGCACTTTCTCGATGTTGAGAACGACGGGCACCTCGAGTTGTTCGTCGCGAACTCGGGATCGCCCAACGAACTGTTCTCCCACAACGGCGCCTTCCCCTGCAACGATCTCGCGCCACAGTACGGCGTCACCGGCGGCACAAACGACTTCAGTTTCTGCGCCGCCATCGGGGACCTCAATAACGACGGCGCCATGGACCTCGTGGTCTCCTCAACGAGCCGGCCCCTCCGTGTCTACATCAATAACGAGGGCGCGAATCGCGACTGGCTCATGGTCCGGCCCATTTCCGAGCACGCCTATCGCGACGCGCACAACGCCATCGTCACCGTCACCTCGAACCTCGGCACCTTCCGGCGTGAGATCACCCCCAACTCCGGCTACAAGTCGCAGAACGACGCCCGCGCCCACTTCGGGCTCGGCGAGAACGCCGTGATCGAGGAAGTCCGCGTCCGCTGGCCGTCGGGCACCGAAACCGTGCTGACCGACGTCCAGCCGAACCAGACCATCACCGTCACCTCGCCCTGCCTCGCCGACATCATCCCCAACGGCCAGGTCGACCTCGCCGACCTCAACGCCCTGCTCAGCCGCTACGGCCAGACCGTCGATCGCATGAGCGCCGGCGACCTCAACGCCAACGCCGAGGTCGATTTCGACGACCTCACCACCCTGCTCGCCCTTTTCGCGACCTCGCCCTGCGGGGATTGATCCGAGCGAGCTGGCCCGTCCGAACCGGCCCCGCCAAAACCGACACACCCCGCCGAACTCGTGAGAGCGCAGCGGGGTGTTTGTGTGCAAACCGACAAAGGTGGCGGTGGGATTCGAACCCACGGGAGGCTTTCGCCAAACGGATTTGCAATCCGCCCCCTTAGACCACTCGGGCACGCCACCAGACTGGACCGCATACCCTACCCCACCCCTTTCCCACCGGCAAGATTCCCGGCGCTCCGGAAACACTTTCCGCAGCGCCCGGCCCCTCCAGAGCGATTTGGCCGATAATGTCGGCGGTCCCGAGATCCCTTCCGCGCGGAGACGCCCATGCCAGCGCACCATCGCTCGCTCATCACCGCCCTCGCCCTGCTCGCGCTCTGCGCAAGCCCCGCGATCGCCCAATCCCCGCCCGCCGATGAGGGCGGCCCGGTCGTCGTCGACCCGGTCCCCTCTGACCGCTCCACCCTGCCCGGCGGCATCGTCCGCCAGGACCTCGCCCCCACCGCCCGGGGCCTGATCCGCGAGGGCGCGTTCATCAGCGAGTACCAGGGCCTGCTCCGCCCGCTCAAGGGCGGCGGCTGGGCCTTCGTCTTCGACCCCGACGCCGAGGACAACCGCCTCAAGCCCATGGTCGTCCAGCCGGGCCTGCGCCTCACCGAGATGCGCCGGCTCGTCGAGGCCGCCGAACGCCCCATCACCTTCCGCGTCAGCGGGCGCGTGCTGGTCTACAACAACCGTAACTACCTGCTCCCGACCTTCTACACCACCGTCGCCGTCGGCCAGCGCGACACCGTCGCCCCCGGCGTCGATGAACGCACCGACGACCCGGCCCTCGAAGACTTCGAGGAACTCTTCGCCGAACCCGACGACGACCCCACGCTCGACGAAGCCATCGAGGAGGTCGAGCAGCTCGACACGCCGCGCGAGGTCGAGGTGCCGCGAGGCCCGAACACCGGGGGTGAGGAGTCCGCGGCCGAGGCCGCCGCCACCCGGCTCGTGCGCGAAGGCGTGCAGATCACGGCGCGCACCGGTCGCCTCGTCCGCGCCCCCGGCGCGGGCTGGATGATGACCTTCGACAACGACACCGACGATCGCAGCGCGGGCGCCGACGGCGCAACCCTCGACACGCCCATGGAAGTCCTCCCCTGCCTCAGCCTGCAGGGCATGGAAACCCTCGCCGAGCAGTACGGCCAGCGCCTCCGCTTCACCGTCTCCGGCACCGTCTACGTCTACGACGGGCGCAACTACCTGCTCCCGACCATGTACATCATCGAGATCGATCGCACCGGCAACCTGACGCCGGGGCAATGACGGTCCGCGTCCACCACACCGACTGGCTCGACGGCGTCACCACGCGCGCCGACGAGTTTGGCCTGCGAAGTGGCGACGCCCCGCAGGTCGACCTGCTCTACGCCGACCCGCCGTTCAACACCGGCAAGAAGCAGACCGCGGGCGCGGGCGACTTCGCCGACACCTGGCCCACCACCGACGCCTACATCGCCTGGCTGCGCGAACGCCTCGAGCCCACGCTCGACCTCATCAAGCCCACCGGCTCGGTCCTGCTCCACGTCGACTGGCGCACCAGCCACCGGGTGCGCGTGCTGCTCGACGAGCTGCTCGGCGAGGACTGCTTCGTGAACCACCTCGTCTGGTCCTACGGCCTCGGCGGCAGTTCGCCCCGACGCTTCGCACGCAAGCACGACGACATCCTCTTCTACTCGCGCACGCCCGACGCCCACTGGTTCGATCCGCCGATGGTCCCGGCCACCAGCCGTCGCATGGCCGGCCAGATGAAGAAGGCCACGGACGTGCTG
>CAXAVQ010000156.1:0-6633 GCA_963971985.1 uncultured bacterium | reverse complement strand
GGGGGGGCATACACTGGGCAAAATCCGCGATTCAACCCGATGAGCCGACCCGCCACCGACCCGAAACCGCCTCGGAGCCCCCTGTGAACGATTCGAAGTCCAGCCAAACCGTTGCGGTCGCCGGCGCGACCGGCTTTGTCGGTCGCTACGTGGTTCGCGAACTGCTCGATCGCGGAGCCAGGGTTCGTGCCCTCACCCGCTCCGGGGAGAAGGCCTCCGATGTGCTCGTTGAGCACGAGAACCTCAAGCTCGTATACGGCGATGTCTTCGATCGCGACACGGTTCGGGAACTCGTCGACGGCTGTGACGCGATCGTGAACTGCATCGGCATCCGTCGCGAGGTCGGCACGGTCACCTTCGAGAGAATGCACGTGCGCGTCGTCGAGATTCTTGCGGACGCCGCGAAGGAAGCGGGCGTCAGCCGGTTCGTGCAGATCTCCGCCATCGGAACGCGCCCGAACGCCAAGACCGATTACCACCGGAGCAAGTTCGAGGGTGAGTCGCTCCTGCGTCGGAGCGGGCTCGACTGGACAATCCTGCGCCCGTCGCTGGTCCACGGCCCGGACGGCGAACTGATGAAGATGATCAAGGACTGGTCGCTCGGTCGCGCGGCGCCGCACGTGTTCATCCCGTACTTTGCGGATGCCGACTTCGATCCGACGGCCTTCCCGCCCAAGCCCCCGAAGCCGAAGTCCGCGACCATGCAGCCGGTCGCCGTCGAGTCGGTCGCCGCTGCGGTCGCTGATTCGCTCGAGCGGACCGACGCCATCGGTGAGGTCTACCCCCTCGGCGGCTCCGAACGCGTCACGTGGCCGGAATTGCTCGAGCACGTCCGCGACGAGATCCCTATGGCCGGCAAGAAGAAGATCATCCCCATCCCCGGCAAACTGGGCTACGCCATGGCGGTCGCCGCCAAGCCGTTCGGGCTCGCCCAAGCGCTGCCGTTCGGCCCCAGCGAGCCGCTGATGGCCATCGAAGACAACACGTGCGACACCCACAAGGCCGAGCAGGACCTCGGCTTCGTGCCCTCATCGTTCCGCGAGGGCGTGACCGGGTACGCCGACCGAATCTGATCCGCGACCGGCCCCGCGCCGGTCCTCCTCCATCTCCGGGTCCACAGATGAAGAAATCCGACCTCGTCCTCACGCTCCTCATCTTCGCGGCACTGATCCTCGGGGTGATCGTGGGGCAGTTCGTGATCTGGGACCCGGCGGTCACGTCGGATGTGCTCACGCAGAAGACCGCGGCCCTGCAGAAGATCGGCGAGCTGACGTTCGTGCAGCCGCTGAAAATGCTGGTCATCCCGCTGGTATTCGTCGCGGTGCTCGTCGGGGTGACGAGCATCGGTGATCCGCAGCGCCTCGGCCTCGTCGGCGGCGCGACGATGCTCTACTACATCACGACCATGATGTTCGCGATCACGCTCGGGCTCATCCTCGTGAACACCATCAAACCCGGCGCGGGCGCGAACCTCGCCGACTTCGAGACCGAGGCGAGGGCGAGTTACCAAACCACCCAAAGCGCGGTCGAGAATCCCGATGCGCCGACCGGCGTCGGTGAGGTCTTCCTCAATCTAGTCGATCAGATGATCCCGGCGAACCCGCTGAAGTCGGCGGTCGAAGGGCAGACCCTGCCCACGGTCGTGGTCGCCATACTGCTCGGGCTCGCGCTTGTTTCGGTCGGCAAGGTCGGTCGCCCGACCATCGAGGCCTTCGAGGGTTTCTTTCAGGCCTTGATCAAGATCGTCATGTGGATCCTCTGGCTCATGCCCATCGGCGTCTTCTGCATCGTGGCGGCCCGCGTCGGCACCTCCGGGCTGGACGAACTCGCCGGACCGATCGGCAAGTACGCACTGACCGTGGTGCTCGGCCTGTTGCTCCACGGCTTCGTGACGCTCCCGCTCCTGCTCTGGGTGTTCGGGCGGACCAACCCGTACCGCTACTTCTGGCAGATGCGCAAGCCGGTCCTGACCGCGTTCGGCACCGCCAGCAGCGCCGCGACCCTGCCCATCACCATCGAGGAAGCTCATCGAAGCGGCGGCTGCTCCAAGCGAGCGGCGAACTTTGTCCTGCCTCTGGGAGCGACGATCAACATGGACGGCACCGCGCTGTATCAGGCCGTCGCGGTTGTCTTCCTGTTCCAGATGATGGGCACCGACCTCACGCTCACGCAACAGCTCATCATACTGATCACCGCGACGCTCTCGGCCATCGGCGCTGCCGGCATCCCCTCGGCCGGTCTGGTCACCATGGCGATCGTGATCTACGCCGTGAACAACTCGCTTGCCGCGGGCGACCCGAACCTGCCTCAGCTGCCGCTCTGGACCATCGGCATCATCCTCGGCATCGACCGCCTGCTGGACATGTGCCGGACCGCGGTCAACGTGTGGGGCGATGCGATCGGCGCAAAGATGCTTACGAAACTCGCTCCGGACATCGAAGAAGAGCGCGAAGCCGCGATGGCCTGATCGACCTCACCCCGGAGTTCCCGGATGAACAACGACGAAGACATCTACGCCCTCGAAGACAACGGCGACGACCGCAACCCCTATCGGTCCGATGCGGTTCCAACGCAGCCACGTACCCAGTTCGTGGTCCGTTGCAACAAATGCGGCTACGACCTCAAGGGCCTCACCATCGGTGAGTTCTGCCCCGAGTGCGGGCACCAGATCGGCCTCCCAGGTTCGCAGGATGCGCCGACCTCCGGCTCGGCTGTCACGGCGCTGGTCATGGGCATCCTGGCGATCATCTCGTGCACGTTCTACGGCGTCCCCGGGGTGATCTTCGGTCCGTTGGCGATGTATTTTGCCGCTCGCGCGAAGAAGCAGGTCCTCGCCGGACAGGCGTCAACGAGCTCGCTCGGTTTGGCCAACGCCGGCAGGGTGCTCGGCATTATCGGGCTGATCATCGGTGCCCTTTCCGTGCTGGCAATCGTCGCGTTCATCATTTTCTTCGGCGTCAGTATCTCACAGTTCCCGTGAACGACGCACTCCCACCCTCAGCGGAGCGGGGACCCGGTTCCGGGGCAGCGGCGTTCCCTTCGGAGTCGGAGGCGAACGGTGACCTTCGAGACGACCGACCGCACGATGTGAGCGCGTACAGCGCGGAGAAAGACCCGTCCCGCGCCTGGACCGACATCATCCGCTCCGATTGCCCGAGATGTCGCTACGACCTGACCGGGCTGACCATCGGCAGGTACTGCCCTGAGTGCGGGCTGATCATCGGGACCGTCTCGGACTCCGCTCTTCCCGCCTCCGGCTTCGCCAGCGCCTCGCTGGTCTTCGGCATCCTGTCGTTTCCGGCCTGCATCGCGTTCGGCGTCGGAACCTTCGTCTGCGGCGTCCTTGCGATCGGATTCTGCTGGGCCGCCCGGCGTCAGGTCAAGCGCGGCGAGCGCGCACGACACTCGCTCGGTATGGCGAACGCCGGCGCGATCTGCGCGATCACCGCCATGGCCCTGATCGGTGGGCTCTGGATCGCCGCCATGATTCTGTAGCGGGCCCGGCTTACTTCGTCGGCACGGGCAGGTTCTTCACGAACAGTTCGGCGAGCTGCGCCTCGTCTACCGCGCTGGGCGCGTCGGACATCACGTCCGCGCCGGTCTGCGTCTTGGGGAACGCGATCACGTCGCGGATGTTGTCCGTCCCGGCCAGATGCATGACCAGGCGGTCCAGCCCGAACGCGATGCCGCCGTGCGGCGGGGCGCCGAACTGCAGGGCGTCCATCAGGAAGCTGAACTTCGCCTTGGCCTCGATCTCCGAGATGCCGAGCAACTGGAAGACCTTGGTCTGCACGCGCGGGTCGTGGATACGGATGGAACCGCCGCCGATCTCCGAGCCGTTGCAGACGATGTCGTAGCCGGCGCTGACGATGCCCTCGATCGTCGCGCGGTCGTCCGGGTCCGCCGCGAGGAACGCCTCGACCTGGTCCGGGTTCGGTGCGGTGAACGGGTGGTGCATCGCGTAGAAGCGCTTGGTTTCCTCGTCGTACTCGAACATCGGGAAGTCTTCGACCCAGACGAACGCCCACTTGCCCTCGTCGATCATGCCCATGTCGCGCGCGACCTTCTGGCGCAGTTCGCCGAGCGTTTTCGAGCAGGTCGCGTAGGTGTCGGCGCCGAAGAAGAGCTGGTCGCCCGGCTTCGCGCCGACGCGCTCGACGAGGTCCTTGGCGATCGGCTCGATGAACTTGCCGATACCCGCCTCGAGCGAACCGTCCGCGCCGACCTTGGTGGTGGGCACGCCGCCCGCGCCGAAGGTCTTCACCCACTCGCTGTAACCGTCGGTGATCTTGCGAGTCAGTTTCTCAGCGCCGCCGGGCACGCAGATGACCTTCACCGTGCCGCGCTCCTTGCCGAGCGCACCAGTGAACACCTTGAAGTCGGTCTTCGCCGCCAGATCGGAGATGTCGTGCAGTTTCAGGTCGTAGCGAAGGTCCGGGCGGTCGATGCCGTAATGGTCCATCGCCTCGCGATACGTCATCTTCTGGACGGTGGGCACCTCGTAGCCGAGCACATCGCCCCACAGCCGACGGACGAAGCCCTCCATCACCTCGATAACGTCCTCGCGCGTCACGAAGGACATCTCGAGGTCGATCTGGGTGAACTCGGGCTGACGGTCGGCGCGGAGGTCCTCATCGCGGAAGCACTTGGCGATCTGGAGGTACCGGTCGGTCCCCGACACCATCAGGATCTGCTTGAACAACTGCGGGCTCTGGGGCAGCGCGTACCACTCGCCGGGCGTCAGGCGCGACGGCACGAGGAAGTCGCGGGCACCCTCGGGCGTGCTCTTGCACAGGATCGGAGTCTCTACCTCGATGAAGCCGTGCTCGTCGAAGTAGTCGCGGGCGAGCTTGGTCACGCGATGGCGCGTGCGCAGGATCTTCTGCATCTTCGGGCGGCGCAGGTCGAGGTAGCGGTACTTCAGGCGCAGTTCCTCGTTGGGCAGCCCCTCGGTCTCCGAGGGCTGGAACGGCGGGGTCTTCGCCTTGTTGAGCACCGTCAGGGTCGACGCGACGACCTCGACCTCGCCGGTGACGAGTTTGGGGTTCGGCCCGCCATCACGCTTCCGGACGGTTCCGGTCACGGCGATGACGTCTTCCGAGCGGAGCTTGTCCGCCGCCGACAGCAGTTCGTCCGAGGCGTCGGCCTTGTCGAAGACCACCTGCGTCAGGCCCTCCCGGTCTCGGAGGTCGATGAACACCAGCCCCGTGCCGTGGTCGCGATACGAGTTCACCCAGCCGGCGAGCGTGACGGTCTCGCCCGAGTGGTCGAGGCGCAGTTCGTTGCAGTGGTGGGTGCGCCGGTACGTGGCGGGGCTGTCGACGGTGGGGGTGGTCATCTGAATAGCACTCTTCGCAAGGGAATTACGGACGCGGGTCGGGGGCGGGCAGTATATCGCCCCGCAGTTGTTCTATAGTGATCACTTACCGGCGGAGTTCCCCCGATACCACCCCGGATGACGCGTGAATGGCCGAGAAACCAGCCATCCTGTTCACGGCGTTCGAGCCGTCCGGCGATGACCATTCCGCCGCGGTGATCGCCGCGCTCAAGCGACGCCACCCCGACCTGAAGATCTACGCCTGGGGCGGCCCCAAGATGGCCCAGGCGGGTGCCGAGATCGTCGAGCAGACCGGGAGCGACGCCGTGGTGGGGGTCCCCGGCTTCGAGAAGATCCGCGAGCACCTGCAGATCAACAAGACGATCCGGCGCTGGCTCGGCGAGCACCCCGAGGTCGCCCTGCACATCCCGGTCGATTCGCCCGCGGCGAACTTCCCCATCTGCAAGATCGCCAAGAAGGCCGGGCGCAAGGTGCTCCACCTCGTGGCTCCCCAGCTGTGGGCGTGGGGACCGTGGCGGATCCGCAAACTCCGCAAATGCACCGACATGGTGCTGTGCCTGCTCCCGTTCGAGGAGGAGTTCTTCCGCCATCGCGGCGTCGACGCCACCTTCGTTGGTCACCCCCTGTTCGATGAGGACCTCGATCTGGGCGCCCTCTCCGAACGGGCCTCGGAACTGCCGACCGGTTCGCCCCGCGTCGCGGTGCTTCCCGGCTCGCGACCGGCGGAGATACGCCGGAATTTCCCGGTCATGCTCAACGCGTTCCGCGAACTCCGCAAACGCCACCCCGAACTCACCGGCCTCGTCGGCGCCACGACCGAGCAGGTCCGCGAGGACCTCTACCAGCGGGCCAACCTCCACGGCGGCTGGCCCGACGGGCTCGACGTGCTCGTCGGCCAGACCGATGTTGTCGCCAACTGGGCCGATGTCGCGATGGTGGTCTCGGGCACCGTGACGCTGCAGGTCTCCAAGCAGCAGGTGCCCATGGTGATCATGTACAAGACCAATCAGCTCATGTACAACTGCATCGGGCGCTGGGTCCTGACCACGAAGCACTTTGCGCTGCCGAACCTCATCGCGGGCCAAGAAGTCATCCCGGAGCTGATCCCGTACTTCAAGGACAACGGGCAGCTGCTCGAGGCGATGGACCGGCTCATCGGCGACGAAGCGGCTCAGCAGGCACAGCGCGACGCGCAGGCCGAGATCGTGGCGAAATTCCGAGGCCCCAACGCCAGCGAATCCGCCGCCGACGCTATCGAGAAGATGCTCGGCATCGGCTGATTCCGCTCCGGAAAC